>JBBECJ010000207.1:0-2520 GCA_040881885.1 Thermomicrobiales bacterium
GCATCGCCGGTGAACAGTTCGGCCAGGACCGGTTTGACGACATCCCAGCCGTAGCCGCGGCGGGCGAGGAAGGCGGAGAGGCGGCGGCGCTGGGTCTCTTCGTCGTACGAGGAGAGCGAGCGCAGGCGCTTGCGGGCGATTTCGAGGGCGGCGTTGTTTTCGTCGAGGTCGGTGGCTTCGAGGACGCGCTCGACGACCTCGCGCTCGACGCCTTTGGCGCGCAGCTCGGATTGCAGGGCGCGCTTGCCGCGTGGGGAGTGTTCAGCGCGGCTCTCGACCCAGAACTCGGCGAACTTGGCGTCGTCCAGGTAGCGCCAACCGCGCATCTTCTCGATCGCGTAGTCGATCGACTCCGGCTCGAAGGCGCGGCGACGGAGGCGGTCGCGCACCTCGCGTTCGGAGCGCGGGCGGTAGGAGACGAAGTTGAGCGCCGCCGCCGTCGCCTTCTCGCCCTCGGCGATCCCGGCCAGCTCGCGGATGTCGTCCAGCGTCAGCGCGACGCCACGCTTCAGCCCGCGCCCGACGGCGACGATATCCGGTAGCGCGAAAGCGAACTCGCCGTCGATGAAGACGCTCATCCGCTCCGGGTCACGCAGGGTCGGCGTCACTTTCGTGATCGTTCCGGCCGCCAGCGGGCGCGGCTCGCGCCTGGTGGGCTGTCCGGACGCGCGCCTTATCTGGCGAGGTTTGCGGGCTTCCAATAGTCGTACTCCATCAGCCTGGCCGAGCTTTCGGCGGCTTCGACGCCGGCCAGCCGCTCGATGACGTGCAGCGACATGTCGATGCCGGCGGAGACGCCGGCCGAGGAGATGACGGCGCCGTCGTCGACGAAGCGCACGTTTTCGAGCACCTCGACGCCGGGGAACATCTCGCGCATCCGTTCAATGCTGCCCCAGTGGGTGGTCGCCTTCGAGCCGTCGCCGAGCGAGCCGGCTTTGGCGATCAGGAAGCTGCCAGTGCAGACCGAGGTCGTCAGTTCCGCATCGCCAGCGACGGATCGTATCCAGTCGATGACGACCGGGTTGTCGATCTCGCGGCGCGTCCCCATCCCGCCCGGCACGACGAGGATGTCGATCTCCGGCGCGTTCTCGAAGGTGTGGTCCGGCAGGAAGCGCGTCCCGGCCGCCGACGCGACCGGCCCGTCCCGCTCGGCGACGGTGAAGGTATTGAAGAGCTTCGTGTCGGCGTTGCGCGCGACGGCTGTGAAAGCCTCGTACGGCCCACAGAAGTCGAGCAGCTCGACGCCCTCGAAGATCAGGATGCCGACGTTGCGGGTTGTGGGTTGCATGTGGTCCTCCCTACCAACCCCTCCCCCCAACCCCCTCCCCTAAGCGGAGAGAGGGAGCTACGCACGGAGGGGCTAACTTGACTCCCCGAACCAAACTCCCCCTCTCCGCTTAGGGGAGGGGGCCGGGTACCCTCTGGGTGGCGGAGGGGTTTCTACGGCCTGTTCGCCTCCATCAACGGCTCCAGCTCGAAGAGCGTGAAGCCGAGAATCGCCATCAGGCCAAAGTAGATCAGCGCGATCGTGAGCCGTTCGCTGGCTGGGACCGTATAGTATCCGGTCTCGCCACGGCCACGGATTGCGTTCCAGGTTTCGCCGGCGCCGAAGATCAACACGATCATCAGGATCGGGCTGGGCCGGACGAACATCAGCCCGACGGCCAGGACATAGCCTGCCACCCAGATCCAGCGCGAGATCGCGCCGGTGATCCGGCCGCCGTCCAGTGGCATGATCGGCAGCAGGTTGAACAGGTTGAGGATGATGCCGATGTAGGCCAGCACGAGCCAGAGTGAGTAGTCGGTCGCCAGGTAGACGGCGTAGGCGGCGAAGGCGCCGAGCGAGCCGATGACCGGCCCGCCGAGGCCGACGTAAGCCTCCATCGTCGCGTTCTTCGGGAGCTGTTTCATGCCGATGAATGCGCCCATGAAGGGGATGAAGACCGGCGCTGTCGCGGCGACGCCGTAGCGCCGCAGGACGATGACGTGGCCGATCTCGTGGATGAAGATCAGGACAACCAGGCCGACCGCGAACTGCCATGGGAAAAGCAGCGCGTAGGCGCCGACGCTCAGCAGCGCCGTCAGACCGGTCGCCAGGAATTTGAACTTGAACAGCGCCAGGATCCACTTGAGCTTGGTGAGCGCGAAGATGATCGCCACGCCGACCGGGCCGAAGCGACTCTTCAGCCAGGATGGGCGCTTGTCGGTACGGACGACTTCGCCGTCGCCGCTGACGCGATAGTCGGTCTCATAGACCTTGTTGGGATCGAACTGCGGCTGCATGGAAGTGACTCGATTCCGAGGAAGCAATTGCGCGCCGCTATTCGCCACGCCATCGTGGCACACGACGCACTCAGTACAACACCGTACGTCACCGATTCATGCCCGGACGCATAGGGTTCCGGGTTGCGTCGGTGCGACTCAAGTTTACCATGTCGGCGGTGAAGAATCGGGCATCAATCCCAATATCGTAGGGACGGACACATGGGTCCGTCCCTACGATATTGGGATTGATGCCCG
>JBBECJ010000207.1:2530-4144 GCA_040881885.1 Thermomicrobiales bacterium
AGCGTCACGGTTGACGCTGCCCGGCACGTATATCTAGAAGCGATTCCAGAGGAACTGGTTGGTCACTTCGTGGTGGAACTGGATCTCAGCCGGCTTGATGAAGTTGCCGAGCAGGCGCGAGCAGCGGTCGGCGGAGGCCTGCTTGAGTTCGGCGTAGCGGTCGCGGACTTCCTCGCCGAGCAGGGCGGCGATCTGCTCGCTGCCGCGCATGTCGTCGATGGCGTCGTAGATGTTGTCGGGCAGGATCGCCTCGCGCTGGCGGACGCCGGCCGAGAGCGGGCCGGCCAGGCCGGTCCGGAGCAGCGCGTAGATCGCCAGATACGGGTTGGCGTCCGGCGCGATCGAGCGCACCTCGACGCGGGCCGAGCGCTTGTTGCCGATCGGGATACGCACCATCGCGCCGCGATCGATTGGCGAGGCCTTGATCTCGTTCGGCGCCTCGAAGTGCGGGTCGAGCCGGCGGTAGGCGTTGACGCTCGGGTTCAGAATCAGGCAGAGGTCGAGCGCGTTGGTCAGGACGCGGTCGACGAAATCCCAGGCGTAGCCGGAGAGCCCTTCCTCGCCGCTGCCGTCGTAGAACAGGTTGGTGTCACCCCTGCCGATCGAGATGTTGGTGTGCATGCCGTTGCCGTTGACGCCGGTGACCGGTTTCGGCAGGAAGCTTGCCGTCATGTCGTAGCGGTTGGCGACCTGGCGGCAGATCAGCTTGTAGAGCATGACCTGGTCGGCGGCGATCAGGGCTTCCGTGTAGGTGTAGTTCATCTCGAACTGCGACGGCGCGACCTCGGGGTGATCCTTCTCGTTGCCGAAGCCCATCGCGCGCTGGACCTCGGCTGCCGTGTCGATGAATGTCCGCAGCGGGTCGCCGGGCAGCGAGTGGTAGTAGCCGCTGGTGCTGATCGACTCGAAGCCGCCGGTCTCGTAATAGCGCTGCTCGGCGCCGCGCCCCTTGAAGAGGATGCCTTCCGTCTCGTTCGAGATGAAGCAATTCAGCCCTTCGCGGTCGTAGAGATCAGCGGAGAATCCCTTGAGCTTGGCGCGCATGTCGGCGCGGTAGGGGGAGCCGTCGCGTTCGAGCACTTCGCCGAAGACGAGCACCTTGCCGGGGCCGAAGACATCCGACGGCATCCAGTAGAAGGCCGGCCAGTCGATCCCCAACCGCAGGTCGGACTCCTGCTGGCGCGAGAAGCCGCGCACCGACGAGCCGTCGAATGTCAGGTTGTCGGCTGATTTCAGCAGGAACTTCTTGTCGTAGTCCAGCATGTGCAGCCGGCCTTCGAGGTCTGTGAAGCAGACCGTGACGGCCTTGATCCCCTTCTGGTCCGTGAGATAGCGCATCCTCGCCTCGCGGATCTCGTCGGGGTTGGTCCTCGCCTCCCGGTCGGCCTTGGCCGCCAGGTTCAACTCTTCCAGTTCGTCGTAGGGGATCTCCAGAAACTCACGTAGACTTCCGCTCACATCAACTCCTTGCTGCCCGGCGCCTAACACACGTCTTCATACACCACCGTGGCGAGGTTCTGGCGACTCGCTGACGGGGGCGTCCTGCTCACGCTGCCAATTGTGCGCGATGCTGTACGTACTTGGTATGTGCGGGGATGGGTGAATCTGGCCCGG
>JBBECJ010000208.1:0-4141 GCA_040881885.1 Thermomicrobiales bacterium
TAGCAAAAGCCCCTCCCTTTGCAGGGGAGGGGTTGGGGAGGGGTTTGTGACGCGAGCACACATGACAAGACAAACACGTACTCTACCTGCCTCTCGATGCGTAATCTGCCCGGTGCGCGTATCCGGCCCTTCCGTCAGGATGACAGCACGTTCCGGCAACGTGGCCGGGGCGATCGTCCTCAAGGAAGGGACAGGTCCAGACATGGTCCAGCTCATGATGAGCCGCCGAAACCACGCGTCGAACGGAGTCGCTGCATACGGCGAGGCGTTGCTCGGCGTGCCACCGATCATCGACGCCCGCCAGGTCACCAAGACCTACGACACGGGCACCGAGCGCGTCACCGTCCTCAAGGGGGTCGACTTCAGCGTCGCGCCCGGCGAGATGGTGGCGGTGATGGGGCCGTCCGGCTGCGGCAAGACGACGCTGCTCAACTGCCTCTCCGGCCTCGACTTTGTCGATTCAGGCACGATCTCGCTCGACGGCTCGGATCTGGCGTCGATGTCCGACCGCCAGCGCACTGACTACCGCGCCCGCAAGATGGGCTTCATCTTCCAGGTCTACAACCTGCTGCCGGTCCTCTCGGCGGTTGAGAACGTCGAGCTGCCGCTGATGGTGGCCGGCACGCGCCCGAAGCAGGCCCGCGAGAAGGCGCACGCCGCGCTTGAGACGGTCGGGCTGGCCAAGTGGGCCAACCACCGCCCGGCGCGCCTCTCCGGCGGCCAGCGCCAGCGCGTCACGATCGCCCGCTCGCTGGTCACCGACCCAGCCATCGTCTGGGCCGACGAGCCGACCGGCGCGCTCGACTCGAAGACAGCCATCGAGATCATGTCGCTGATGCGCGACCTCAACCGGCGCGACGGCCTGACCTTCGTGCTCGTCACCCACGACCCCGGCATCGGCGACCGCTGTGACCGGATCGTCCGCATGCGCGACGGCGAGATCGTCGGCAACGTCAACCACGATGCCCTCTCGGAAGTGGATGCCGTCGCGACGGACTGACGAGCCAGTCAGCTTGTCAGCCGGTCAGTAATCAGCCTCTAACCTACAGATATTTGCGTCGGCTCGCGGTGGTCGGCCGTCAGCAATTGCCAATGGCAATAGGCTGACTGGCTGACCAACTGACAAGCTGACCACCTAACAAGGAGCTACGAACGTGGACAACATACTCGGTATCCCCGTCGCGGGCCTGATGATCGCGCTGCTGATCCTGCTCTCGCTCTGCCTCCTCTCGGTGGCCTGGGTGGCGTGGCGTCGGCCGGTGATCTTCAAGCTCGGCACGGGCAACATCCCGCGCCGCAAGGCGCAGACGACACTGATCGTCGTTGGGTTGATGCTCTCAACGCTCATCATCTCGGCCGCGCTCGGCACGGGAGACACCGTCAACTACTCGATGACGAGCGACATCTACGACAATCTCGGCCAGGTCGACGAGCTGGTCGTCGCCAGCCATGAGCGTGAGGTCACGACCGTCCTGACCTCGGATGACGTCATGGAAGCCGGGTCGCTGGAACGCGTTGACCGCGTCGCAGCCTCGATCCCGGAGATCGACGGCGTGATGCCGATGCTGGATGCCCGCGTCCCGGTCATCAACCATGGCGCGCAACTGGCCGAGCCGGATGTCATCCTGTCCGGCCTCGACAGCAGTCGCATCGACTTGTTCGGCGGCCTGAAGGGGACTGACGGCAAGACGATCGACCTGGCAGGGCTCGGCGCCGGGACGGCCGTCGTCTCCGAGCGCCTCTCGGGCGAGATCGACGCTGGCGTTGGCGACACGGTCACCGTCTACATCAATGACGTGCCGCACGATCTGACGGTCGCTGCCGTCGCCCAGGATTCCTGGCTCTCGGGTATGCGCCGCGCCGGTGGCGGCGGGCTGGAGTTCTCCGGCCTGGCAATGCCGCTGGATACGATGCAGACACTGATCGGCCAGCCGGGCGCGATCACATCGATCGCCATCTCGAATGACGGCGCCGTCCGCGACAGTCTCGACCACAGCGAGACCGTCAGCGAGGCGCTGCGCGATTCGTTGTCGGCCGACGGCTACGGTGTCAGCGCGCTCAAGGACGACCGCGTCGACGCCAGTGAGAAGACCGCGACGATGTTGACGACGATCTTCATCATCCTCGGGCTCTTCTCGGTCTCCTCCGGCGTTCTGCTGATCGTGCTCATCTTCACGATGCTGGCGTCCGAGCGGCGTAGCGAGATGGGCATGGAGCGGGCCATCGGCGGCCACCGCCGCCAACTCGTCCAGCAATTCGTCGCGGAAGGCTCCGGCTACGCGCTGCTGGCCGGCGCCGTTGGCGCGGCGCTCGGTGTCGCGGCCACCTTTGGTATCGCTGCCGGCCTGAAGGCTTTCTTCGGCGACTACGTGCCGGTCGAGGCGCACGTCGAGCCACAGAGCATGATCGTCGCCTACTGCCTCGGTGTCGTGATTACCTTCGCGACCGTCGTGGCTTCAAGCTGGAAGATCAGCCGCATCAACATCGTGGCGGCCATCCGCGACATGCCCGACTACTCCTCACCTCGGCGCAAGAAGTCGACCTTCGTCTGGGCCAGCCTGCTGACCCTGGCCGGCGGCTTCCTGACACTGATGGGGTCCGCGCCTGACCAGCACATGCTCTTCTCGAGTGGCATGAGCATCCTGCCGTTCGGGATCGCGCCCTACCTGCGCTTCTTCGGTGTCCCGAGCCGGCCGGTCTTCACCGGCGTCGGCCTCTGGATCCTGAGCTTCTGGCTGATGCCGGACAGCCTGTTCGAGAGCATCTTCGGAACTTATGACATCGGCATCGAGTCGTTCTTCACCGGTGGCATCTTCCTGGTGCTCGGTGCGACGACGCTGATCGTTCAGAACAACGACATCCTGCTCAAGGGCGTCAGCCTGGCCGGCAACCTCCTGCGCGGCAAGCTGCCGGCGATCCGGACGGCTGTTGCATACCCCGGCGCGGCCATCGGCCGGACCGGCCTGACGATCGCCATGTTCAGCCTGATCATCTTCTCGCTGGTCATGATGGCGACGATGAACGCGAACTCGCAAGCGTCGGCGCTTGGCGACGCGGCCAACGCCGGCTGGGAAGTCCGCGCCGATACACGCAGCAGCTACGCTGCCACCATCGGCAACATCGAGGACAGCTTGCAGGCGAGTGGCGTCGACACCAGCGGCCTCAATGCCGTCGGCACGCTGACGAACCCGTCCGAGTTCAACTCCGACCTGCGCGTTGGCGACCGCCCGGACGATGACGACGCCGGCGAGTGGAAACACTACGCGATCTTCGGGATGGACACGTCCTTTATCGAGAACAGCGAACTGACCTTCCAGGGACGCGCCAACGGCTACGAGACGGACGCGGACATCATCAAGGCGCTGGCCAGCAACCCGAACCTGGCTGTCGTCGACACCTGGGGTGTCGAGAGCGATGACATCGCCGGCGATCCGGATGCCTTCATCCTGACCGACCTGGCAGACAGTGACAAGACCTTCGAGCCGCGCACGGTCGAGATCATCGACCCGCGCAGCGGTCAGCCGCACAGCGTGACGGTCATCGGCGTCATCGACAGCTCGATCGGTAGCCTGCACGGTGTCTACCTGAACCAGGCCACGATCGACACGATCTACGGCGAGACATCGTCGACTTCCTACCTGATGTCGCTGGACGACCAGGACACCGCCGGCGACTTCGCGAAGGATGTCGAAGCGGCTCTCCTGACCAACGGCGTCCAGGGCGTCTCAATCGCGGACGAACTGAAGGAGATGCAGAAGGAGGAGGCTGGCTTCATGTACATCATCGAGGGTTTCATGGGGCTGGGTCTGTTCGTCGGCGTCGCGGCGGTGGGTGTGATCGCCTTCCGCTCGGTCGTCGAGCGGCGGCAGCAGATCGGCATGCTGCGAGCGATGGGCTGGCGGCGGGAGCTGATCTCCTTCTCCTTCGTCGCGGAGTCGGCCTTCATCGTCGGTCTCGGCATCCTGACCGGCACGCTGCTCGGCCTGCGGCTCGCGAACAAGCTCGTCGCCAGCGGCGAGTTTGGTGAGGCGTACGACGGCTTCGTGGTTCCCTGGACGATCATCCTGATCATCCTCGGCTCGACGTTCGTCGCCGCGCTGCTGATGACCTGGGTTCCCTCGCGCCAGGCAGCCAGGATCGC
>JBBECJ010000209.1:0-4140 GCA_040881885.1 Thermomicrobiales bacterium
GGTTCCGAAAACTTCGGCTCCATCCTGGAGGACGCGAACTGTGCCGGCGCCTGCCACGTTCCGGTGTCGATTCGGGCCGTCGCGCCCTCCGGAATGATCCGTGCGACGTTGCCCGGAAGGCCGCCGCCTGTGATGTGGGCCATTCCTGCCACGCGGCCACTCGCCAGCGCCTGCCGCACGAACGGCAGATATGAACGATGCGGTTCGAGCAGAACATCCGCCAACCGGCGGGACGCGTCAAACGGAGCCGGCGCCGCGAGCCTCTCGCGCGTCGCGACACTCTCATTAAGCCCCAAGGCTGCCCGGATGAGGGAGTACCCATTGGTATGAAATCCACTGCTCGGCAACCCGATCAGAACGTCACCAATCTGTACCGCCGAACCATCGACAATCGCGTCAGCGTGCGCCATGCCAACGATCGTCCCGACCAGATCGTAGTCATTCCCGGTGTAAACACCCGGCATCTCGGCCGTCTCGCCACCAATCAACGCGACACCGGCCGCCTCGCAGGCTCGCGCGATGCCGCCGATCACTGTCAAGGCGATCTCGGGGTCGAGCTGCCCTGTCCCGAAGTAGTCGAGGAAGAAGAGCGGAGTCGCGCCACAAGCGATGATGTCGTTCACACAGTGGTGCACAATGTCAGCGCCGATGCCGCCGTGCTGGCCCGCCAGCGACGCGACTTTGAGCTTCGTCCCGACGCCGTCGATGCTGGCGACTAGCGTCGCGCCGGCCTCTGCGGGACCGATTCGGTAGAAGCCACCGAAATGCCCCAGCCCGCGCACAACCCGGTCCGTGTGGGTCCGCGCGGCGAGCCCACGCACACCGGAGACGATAGCGTCGGCCGCCTCGATGTCGACGCCCGCGCCGCGGTAGCTCAACGCCCCCTCGTCGTCACGTCCCAGCCGCTGAATGTCTGACCCCCAACTCGTTCGGATTCTCGGCTCTGACGCCAGCGGACTAGACGTTCTCCATTGCCTCCGCCAGCGCGTCCATCCGCCGGCGAAGGACGATTCGCATCCGTCCCAGATTCACGCCCGATCCCGCCAACAGCACCAGCAGATGTTCCTGCTCGAACGGAGCCATGATGACGATATGCCGACCGTACTCTACCGTCAGCATCTCAGCGGCGTCCTCGCCGAGTTCCTGCCCGAGTGATCCCATCACCAGCAGTCCGTTGGACGCGACCGAGCAGATCGACTCAACATCGATCTCGCCAACCGCGGCGGCGTCGATGACCAGTCCGTCCGCGCTTACGAGCGCGGCCATGTCGAGTCCGTTCGAAACCTGTAGCTCCTGAAGCACGTCAGCTAGACTGGCCGCCATCCGTGGAACCCTCCCCCTGCTCGGCGTCGTGTCACATCGACTCGGCGATTATAGCCGCGTCTGACACGAACGCGCGCCTGGAAGAATTACCCCCGGCGGATTCGCACTTTCGTACTGTCCTGCGACGTCAGACGCTTCCGCCGGCTCCGTCTGCGGCAGCCGCAACCTGATCGACCGTCAGAAACGGTTCAAACCGCTCGCGCAGCCTGCGTGGCAGTGTGCCAGTCAGGCGCGTGCCTTCGTCGCCGTGCGAGACATGCTCGACCTTGCCGGCCTGATGAAACAGGTTGACCAGCTCGGAGCGGTCGTACGGAATGTAGACATCCACCCTGGCGACACCGTCCGCCAGCCCCAGCGCGTCCTCAATCCGTTGCAGAAGCGTGTCAATTCCGAGGTTGCGTGTCGCCGACACCGGCACGAAGTCGTCCGGCAGATTCAGATCGTCGGCGACGGCCGCAGGATCGGTATCGTCTTCGAGCATGTCGATCTTGTTCAGCGCCGTGATCATCGGCTTTCCAGCGACATTCAGCTCTGCCAGCACCTCGCGGACGGTCTCCGCCTGCTCAGGCGCGTTCGGGTGCGAGATGTCGAGCACATGCAGCAGAATCGCCGCTTCCTTGATCTCCTCCAGCGTCGCGCGGAAGGCGGCGATCAGGGTCGTCGGCAGATGGTTGATGAACCCGACCGTGTCAGTCAGCAGGACATAGCGGCCGCCCGGCAACGTGATCCGACGCGTGGTTGGATCGAGTGTCGCGAACAGCTGATCCTCGGAGAGCACGCCGGCGTCGGTCAACCGGTTAAGCAGCGTCGACTTGCCGGCGTTCGTGTAACCAACGATCGCTACCACCGGCACATTGTTCCGGCGTCTCCGCGCCCGGTACAACTCGCGATGTCGATGAACATCGGCCAGTTCCGCCTTGATGTGCGAGATCCGGGCGCGGGCCAGCCGCCGGTCCGTTTCAAGCTGCGTCTCACCAGGTCCACGCAGTCCGACGCCGCCAACAGCCTGACGTTCAAGGTGGGTCCACATCCGCGTCAACCGTGGCAACCGGTACTCGAGCTGCGCCAGCTCGACTTGCATACGTCCCTCATGGGTAACGGCGCGCCTGGCGAAGATGTCGAGGATCAGCGCTGTCCGGTCAACGACCATCAATTCGAGCCGGTCCTCGACGTTGCGCAGTTGAGCGGGTGAGAGCTCGTCGTCAAAGATCACGACATCGGCCTGGGTCTCGCCGACGGATTCAATGATCTCCTCAAGCTTGCCCTTTCCAACGTACGTTTTCGGGTGCGGATGGGCCAGGTTCTGTGTGGCGGAACCCACCACCTCGAGTCCAGCGGTCTCGGAGAGACGCGCAAGCTCCTCCAGTGACGCTTCGGCGCCCCAGTCGTCCCGCCGATAATCCACGCTTACGAGAAAGGCGCGCTGCTTGGGCGCCTGGGTGGAGTACGGTCCGCGATCGCTGATAACATTGCTCCGTTCGATTTCCGGATAGCGTATCCGGACATTTTATCATCCCACAGTGCGCCACTGGCCCCCGGCAGCCACCGCTGTAGCTCGGGGAGCGCGGCGTTTGGCTACAGACGATCTGGTCGGCTTATGCCCAGACAGCCGTTCATGGAGCCGTGCGCGCTGACGCGCATCGTCGATCGGTCAGGGGCATGGACCGCGATGGAGATTGCTTGTGCTCGGTGGACGGGACGAAGTTGCTAATCCGCAGTCACACTCGCCTGCTGGTCTCCTGCCAGGTTCAGGACATCCGGCGCGCCGACGACGAGCTGCGAGGCGATCTTGCCATCACCATCGACCAAGGCGGCCGACGGCGTCCCGGATGCTCCGAATTCTCGACCAACATTGAAGCCCTGATCGAGGACGACGGTCGAGCGCAAGCCCATCGCGCGGTTGACCTCGACCGCGCCCGTCGAGACGACCAGAAGCCTGGGAGCGTCGGTTGGCGAATTGGCTTCCCAGGCTTTGAGATCGCCGAGCATGCGCTGGCAGAAGCCGCAGCCTGGGTTCCAGAACAGCACGAGCGTCCTGTTGCCACGGAACGACGACAGGTCAACCATCTCGCCGTCAAGGTCGGGCAGGGCGATGGGCGGCGCGTCCTGGCCGATCTGTGGCGCTCCATGTCGCTGCGGCTGCGCTTGCGGCGCCACCGCTCGATGCCCGTTGCCGCCGGCGCGTCCATTCGCGACAGGCGCGGGTTGGACGGGGATGGTCGCGCGGACAGCAACCAGGCCGTTGATCAACCGACGGATGGCCTCCGCTCCCTGAGCCACGCTGCTCCCGATCGTGCCATCCGGGCTGACGATGACCGCGCTCGGCGTGCCGTGTGCCTGGTATTGCTCGGACACCTCGCGATCCTGTTGGATCAACGTCGCCGTGACGCCGTGCTCGGTCACTTTGGCACGGTTGGCCTCGACCGCCCCGCGACTTATCACGGCCACTGTCAGCTTGGCGCTCCGCTCGCGCTGCCACCGGCCAACTTCCGGGAGCAACGCGGTGCAGGGGCCGCAGCCTGGGTCCGAAAAGAGCAGCATGACGGGCTTGCCCTGAGCGCGGAGGGCGTCCAGCGTCAGCGTTTCGCCGTAGAGGCCGCTCAAGCTGAAGGCGGGCGCCGGAGAGCCGACAGGTAGCCCAGCCTGCATCCGGCCGGGAGCAGGCTGGGATGCTTCTGCGCCCGGCATCAGGAGACCTTCGAGGTGCTCCAGACGCCCGAGGATGCGGCCATTCTGCTGCAGCAGATGCAGCACGAGCCAGCCGAGGACGGCAAGCACAGCAACGCTGACAACAGCGACGATCAGGCCGATCAAGCC
>JBBECJ010000210.1:0-4129 GCA_040881885.1 Thermomicrobiales bacterium
CGACGCCGGCCAGGACGCCGGCGACCCGATTGCCGGTCAGGTCGTAGACCAGCAGGTACATCGCGAAGGCCGAGAAGAGGAACGCCAGCAGGGTCGCGAGGTTGTCGGCCAGGATGCCGTTCTCGGTCAGCGCAATGACGGGCAGGACGGTCAGCGTCTGGCCGAAGAGGTGGTCGGAGTAGGCGAGCGTGTTGCCCCATGGGTAGAAGACGTTGGAGTCGAAGATCCCGAGCGGGTCGGTCCTGAGCGCGTGCCAGTCCCAGGCGATCGTCCAGGACTGGAAGACCGGGTCGCCCCACGAGATGAAGGTGTCGTCCATCCGCGAGGCAAGCGGCCAGGTCAGCAGCAACGTCACGACGACGAAGATCGCCAGCGCCGGGAGATGCCGTCCGATGCCGTCAGGTTGGGGAGGCCGGTCCTGCTCGTTCACAGTCGGGAAGTGTACTGAGTGCTGAGTGCTGAGTGCCGAGTGCCGAGTGCTGAGCACGACACGGGCGCACACCGATAACGTAACAAGTATGCCCTTGACAACAGCATCACAGTATCATACATATGTATCTATACGTACCTACGGCATTGGATCTCTGCAAGAGAAACGAGCGACCAGATGAACACCTATCCAAGCACGTTCGAGATGCCGACCAGCGACTCGTTGACAGGGCTGCTCTCGCCGGCCTACTTCCGGCATCTGCTGCGCGAGGACCTGATCCGGCAGGCTCAGGAGGCCGGCGAGCCGTTGAGCATTTTCCTGATGGACACCGACAGCTTTCACGAGCTCAACGTCGCCCTCGGCAGGCAGGCGGGTGACGCCGTCCTGCTTGAGGTCACGCGCATTCTGCGCGAGACCTTGCCGGAGCGGGCCGTGCTCGTCCGCTATGGCGGCGACGAGTTCGGCGGCGCGTTGCCCGAGACCCGGCTGGACGATGCCTTCACGATCGTCGAAGATCTGCGCCGGCGCGTGGCCGCCATGCGGCTCGAGGACTGGCCGGAGATCACGATCACCTGCTCGATCGGCCTGGCCGGCTATCCCGCCAGCGGCGCGACCGACATTGAACTGGTGCGCGAGGCCGACCAGGCGCTCTATCTGGCCAAGGCGACCGGCCGCAACAAGGTTTCGCTGCCGCTCGCCGACGACCGGATGATCACCAAGACCAGCCACTACACGCGCACTCAGCTCGAACGGCTGGCGCTCCTGGCAAAGACGATTGGCCGCAACGAAGCCAGCCTGTTGCGCGAGGCGCTCGACGATGTCTTCAAGAAGTACAACGACCAGCTTGGCGCGCCGCCACGGGAGTGAGCGCCAGGATGAAGCCCGCTTAGTCTTGCTTCGGGCCGGTGTAGACGAACTCCAGCAGGATGCGGTCGGGCGTCTCGAACATGATCTGGTAGTAGGTCGTGTCCTCACCGGAGAATTCCGGGCGATGGCGCGGCGTCTCGAAGAGCAATTCGACGCCGTTCCCGGTGAGGTGCTTCGCCGCCGCGTCAACGTCCGCCTGCGACTCGGCGCCGATCGCGAAGTGGTTCAGGCCAGGCCCGTCATAGTCGTTGCTGACATCCTTCGCCTCGCCGATGAACCAGACGCTCTCGCCGTTCTTCCCCGCCACGCCGATCACCCCGTCGGCTTCGTGTTCGAGTCCCCAGCCGAGGAAGGTGAACAGATCCTTATAGAACGGCACATTCTCCGCCCGGACGTTGAACTGGATGTGCGACAAACCACTCTGCACGCTGGTGTCCCTTCGTCCATCTCGTCACAAACCACGCCGTCGTGGCCCGCGTAGAATAGACCATCCGTTCTAGTTGTGTCCAGCCGTCGATCGCCGTCAGTAACATGGAGCGGTCGACGCTGTCGGCGCGTCAGTGCAGCATCGTCTGCCCGCTGGCGTGCGTGCCGGCGGCTCCGGCCAGCGCCAGCAGCGCCGCCGACAGGTTCCGCTCGCTGGCGGCGGTGACGACGTACAGCCACGGGTTGTCGAACCGGCCCCAGGCGACAGTGTAGCCGGAGCCGGAGCGGCGCGACCAGACGACCCGGCCGTCGCGCCCGATCTCCAACCGGCCAGCGATGTTGACGACGCGGTTGGCGTCGGTGATGACGGCCACGCCGCCTGATTCAGCCGTCTGTTGACCGAGCGCGTCGACGCGCCGGATGACGATCTGGACCGGCGGCGCGCCGGAGACGCCGCTTGGCGCTCCCCAGGCCGCAATGTCGCCCCAGCCAGCCACGAAGCGATCATCGCTCTGCCAGCCGCCGTATGAGAGCCGCCCCTGTCCAGCCAGCTGCTCGGGGAGTTTTCCGGCGATCGCGATGACATCGGCCGATACGACCGGCAGCTTCACGCCGGTCAGCTCCGCCGGTAGCGAGCGATACATGACCGAGTCCAGCGTCAACTGCTCTTGCCGCCCTGCCCCGCCCGCGCAGGCCGCGACAATGACCGCCAGCGCGACGGCCGCCGCCGACAGCGGATAGACCATCTGCAGACGCCGGTTCACGACAAACGGACCCCAGGCCCAGGCACGCTCCAGCGCTGCCGACATGCTGCTCCTTCCCCTCCTGCCTCTCGCCACAGAATCCCGAGCCGGCCCGAATGGATACGAATCGGTGTTCACGGCAGCCCGCGCGGCGCCTTGCGTTCCCCGCCTCGCGCACAGCCATCTCTTGCCTGTCTGTCATCGCGAACCGGGATCGTCGCCCGGATGCCGGGTGGGAACGATACGGGGCGCTAGCCATTCGCCTGACCCGAACAACGTGTTCGTCGTCGCCAGCCACGGCCTTGCCGCCCGCGACCAGCGGCTCTCCTCTGGCCGGCCAGATCCCGGTCTAAAAAACCATCCCGTCCCGTTGGACCGCATTGCTCCCGCAGCTGCGGTGGGGAGTAGCCATGCCAGCGCCCCGCGTACGTTCGCGGATTTCTCGTCCGTCCTGGGACATTGGTCCCCGCCGGGCTAGCCCGAAGAGGGGGAACGGCTTCCGGACTATCAACGCATGTGTTCGCTCTTCACCCATCCCTACCCTCCAGACAGACGCGAGCAACGCAGCGCCAGCGATGGTGCCAGGAAGTCAACAGGCGGTCGCGAACGCGCCTGACCGCTGCCCCGCAGTGAACGTGGGAGATGTTCTTTTTTTGCAGTCGTGTATGTCGATGATTAGGAAACAAGAGTTGAGCATGAAGACGCAATCGTTGTTTCATCGATTCGGACGAACGGCGTTGATGGCGACGATGACCGCGATGCTGGCGCTCGGCCTGCTGGCTGGCCTGGGTGGCCCACAGAGCGCCGCCGCCGCGCCGGGAGTCGTGGCGTTGCCGGGGACGTTCGAGCTGGAAGATTACACCTCCTATTACGACACAACGCGCGGCAACAGTGGCAAGACATATCGCAACGATGATGTCGACATCCAGGAGTGTGCCGATCTGGCTGCGGGCGGCGCCTGCTACAGTCTCGGCTGGGTCAAGCCAGGCGAATGGCTCGGCTTCGACGTGACGGTCGCCACCGGCGGCACATTCACGTTTACGACGCGGGTTGCGACCACCAACGCCGGCCGCAGCGTCAATTTTGAAGTCGATGGCGTCGATGTCACCGGCCCACTCGCGGTTCCGGTCACTGGCGGAATGCAAACCTGGGCGTCGATGACAAGCAACCCGGTCGCGATCTCGGCCGGCGCGCACAGCCTGCGGCTGGTAGCCAACGGCTCAAGTTTCAACCTTAACTTCGTCACTGTTGAGCAGGTGACCACTGATGCGCCACCGGCGCCGGAAGTCCCCGTTGTTCCGGAAGCCCCGGAGCCATCTATCGTGACGCTGCCGGGAACCTTCCAGGTCGAGGACTACGCCACCTACGCTGACACCACAGCCGGCAACAGCGGCCAGGTCTATCGCGACGACGATGTCGATATCGAGGCTTGCAACGATACCGCGTCGGTGGACGCCTGCTACGACATTGGCTGGGTCAAGCCGGGCGAGTGGCTGGGCTACGATGTGACGCTGGCGACTGGTGGAACCTTCACCTTCGCGACGCGTGTCGCGACCCCCAACAACAACCGCAGCTTCCACTTCGAGGTTGACGGCGCCGATCTGACCGGTCCGATCGAGGTTCCGAACACCGGCGGCTTTCAGGCATGGGCAACCGTCACGAG
>JBBECJ010000211.1:0-4119 GCA_040881885.1 Thermomicrobiales bacterium
CCTGCCGGTCTCGCGAGCCGGTGTCAAGCGCACTCCCGGTGGAGAAATCGTGGTCCGGAACAGCCCTCGTCACACTCGCCGCCGGTCGAACATCGCCTGCCTGGCTCTCGCCGCGCTGCTCGGCGCCGTCGCACTTACGGCCTGCGGCGGGCCAGGCGACGACGCCCCAGGCGGCACGGTCACAGCCGCGCCGATCCCAACCGCGCGGACCTGGACCTCCACTGCCACGCCGGCCCGGCCAGCCCCGCCATCCGCGACGCCGGCTGTCGAGCCGTCTGCCGCCACTGAACCCGAACCTGAACCGACCGAAGCGAGCGCCGACATCGGCCCTGAATCGTTCGGCGCGGAGGTAGCGTCGCTCGTTGGCGAGATCGAAGGGCTGGTCGAAATCGTCGTCGCTCTGCCCGACGGCACGATCCTGACCGAGCTCAACAGTGGCGAGCCAATTGAAGCCGCCAGTCTCTACAAGCTCGCCATCATGGTCGAGGTCTACGTAGAGCGCGAGACAGGCGAACTGGCGTTTGACGACGAAATCGTCCTCGACGGCAACTACTTCGCTGAAGAGGACAGCGTCTTCGGCGAAAGCGACGTCGACTCCGCCGTCTCGATCGAGACGCTCGTTTACTCGATGATCACTCTCTCCAGCAACGTCGCTGCCACCGCGCTCCTCGACCGCGTCGGCAACGAGAACGTCAACCTGACGATGCAATCGCTCGGCCTGGCCGCAACCGAAATCCGCTGGTCGCCGGCTGGGTCTCCCGACGAACCCATCCTGGACGAAACCGAGCCGGTCGATGACGAGCCGACTGAAGAGCCGCCTGAACAGCCCACTGTCGAGGAAGAGCCAACCGAAGAAGAAGGCGGTGCCCAACCTGCCCGCGCGCTCCTCGGCCAGCCCGCTCGCCTGTCGCTCCTCGACCCGCGCGCCGACGCGGCCCTCAATGTCACGACCGCCGCCGACATGGCCGCCCTCTACGTCATGCTCCTCAACGGCCAGGTCGTCAGCGCAGCCGTCAGCCAGGAGATGCTCGCCCTGCTGATGGAGCAACAGATCAACGACCGTCTGCCCGCATACCTGCCGCAGGACACGATCGTCGCCCACAAGACCGGCAACCTCGATGGCCTCGTCCATGACGCCGGCGCCATCTATGCCCCGGCTGGCCCGATCGTCGTCGTCGTCCTCACCGAGGACGTCGAAGAATCGCAGGCCAACGACCTCATCGCCCGCATCGGCCGCCTCGCTTACGACACCAGCCCGTAGGCTCCCAGCAAACAAGCAAATCGGTGGACATGTCCGTCCACCGCTCCGCCTGTGAACTGATTCCCTTGGCTGCCGACGTGAATTCTGTTGGAAAGCGATGGAGGGTCGTTGTAGCCCGCTTGACACGTCGAATGCTCTGAGACCCGCCCTGTCACCCACCCGGCCATCTCGACCCGCGCGACACCGGCAGACCCGTCCTGTTCTCCGCTTGGCCGTGCTGGCGTCACGCGTCACCACTTCTGACAACCGGAATGAATTGGACATCTTGGAAGAAGCGACAGTCAGGAGAACAACGACCGTGCCCAGCGACCCGGCGACCGTCGTCAGACGGCAAGTTCCGATGCATGTGTCTGGTCGGAGACCGCGTAGCGAACCGCGTCGCAGACACCGTCGACGCCAACGTCGCGCATGACCGCGCCGTAAAAGCCGCCCGCCTCCGGCTGGTAGCGCGTCACCGCTCCCGGGCCTCTCGACAGGCAGATAACGCCCACGCCCGATTCGCGCCAGCGCTCACGCAGCCGGTCAAGCAACCCGAACGAGTCGGTGTCACCCAGGAGCGGGTCAATCACGACCACGTCCGGCGTCCAGCCAGCTTCTGTTGACAGCGCGTCACAACTGGTCGTCGCGACTTGCAGATCCATCGATCCGGCCAGCGCCTGCCGCATCCGTCGGATAAAGAGCTGATCGTCGTCCACGAGCAGGACTCGGGCTTGCCCCATCGAACCCTGCGCTCCTCATCCGTGCCTACATCATCCGATTCAGCCAACATCGCGCCGACGGTGGGGTGAACATTCATGACAGCAGCGTCGCATATCCCACCGTCTGCGTCGATCACCAGTCTATGACGGACAGGCAAGTGCGCACACCCCCTGATGGTCCGGTTCAACCACGGACGATGGGTACCGCGCCAGCCATTACCCCGGTCGCCCGCTCCACCCCGTGGTCCTACTACCTATCCCTGAACCATTCGCCCGACGCTACCAACTGTGCCGAGTGCTGAGTGATAAGGGGATACCCGTTCCGAGTGATGACATTAGTCGACCCATTACTCAGCACTCAGCACTCAGCACGCGTCAATGTTCCCGCCGCGCCCCCGCGTTGCCTCGCTCCTTCAGCGCCGCGTCGCCAACCACAATCCCGATTTCGTCCGCCTCGTCGTTCGGCAGCGGCGTGTTCGTGTCCGCGCCAATCGAGGCTCGCAACTGGTCACGCTGATACTTGCGCACCGCCGCCTTCAGCGTCCCGAGCGCCAGCGTCGCGCACTTTGGCCGCATCTGGACTGCTTCCTTGCCGAGCACCTCGATCATCGTCGTATAGTCGTGGTCGAGGATATCCTCCATCGACCACTCCTCGCCGTGCACCATCTCCATCAGGATCGACGACGCCGCCATCGAGATCGTGCAGCCCTCGCCCTCCCACGACACATCCGCGACCGGCTGCCCGTCCTCCCCAACCTTCAGGTAGACGGTGATCACATCGCCGCAGCCAGGGTTCCCGCCGGGCATCGTCACATCAGCATCGTCCATCACACGCTGGTGGCGCGGATTGTCATAGTGGTCAACGAGAATCTCTATCTGCTCCTGGCGGTCCATCGTCCTCGTCCTCTCGACGCCCCTCGCCACCGAGGAAGCGCCGCTCGCGGAATCCTGGCAGCGAACACAAGCCCCTCATCGACGCCGACAAGGGGTCACCCTAAGCCTAACCTACTCCCAAGCGCTGCTCCCCCCTCTCCCAGAATTGGGAGAGGGGGGCTGGGGGAGTGAGGGCAGTCCACTACCGCTCGATCGGCACGCCTATCACATTCCCCCACTCGGTCCACGAGCCATCGTAGTTGCGCACGTTCGGATACCCGAGCAGCTCATGCAGCACGAACCAGGTATGCGACGACCGCTCACCAATCCGACAGTAGACCACGACATCCTTGTCAGCCGTAATCCCCTTGCCCTCGTAAAGTTCCTTCAGCGCGCTGGCCGGCTTGAAGGTGCCGTCCTCGGCCACCGCCTGCGCCCACGGGATGTTGGCCGCTCCCGGAATATGCCCGCCGCGCATCGCGCCCTCCTGCGGGTAGTCCGGCATGTGCAGCAGCTCGCCCGAGTACTCGCCCGGCGAGCGGACATCCACCAGCGGCCCGCTGTCGCCGACCTTCTGGCGCCCCTTGTAGCCGATGTGCTTGACGACCTCGTCGCGGAACGCGCGCAGCTCGGGCCGCGCCTTCGCGCCGGTGTACTGTGTCGCCGCCCGCTGTGGGACCTCGCGCGTCATCTCGCGCCCTTCTTCCTCCCACTTGCGCCGGCCGCCGTCCATGATCTTGACCTGGTCATGCCCCATGTACCTGAAGAACCAGTAGGCGTAGGCCGCCCACCAGTTGTTCTTGTCTCCATAGAAGACGACCGTCGTGTCGCGCCCGATCCCGAAGCGGCTCATCAACGCGTTGAACCCGTCGGCGTCCACGAAATCACGGTCGGTCGCGTCCTGCAGATCCTCGTGCCAGTCGATCTTGACCGCGCCCGGCACATGCCCCAGCTCGTAGAGGAGCACGTCCTCGTCTGACTCGACAACCACGACATTTGGATCGTCCTTATGCTGCGCGACCCAGTCCGTGCTTACCAGCACATCCGGGTTCACGTAGCCCTTATCTACCGACATCGTCCCTCCCTGTCGCTGCTCGACGCAGCCCTGAAACATCGAAACTCCAACGACCCGCAATTATAAACCCCATCCGAACCAGAACATTTCAATGTCGGCGCTTCGTCCCCAACGACTGGCGCCAGGATCAACAAGTAGTGGCGGGTCATTGTGGCCAACTCGACACCCACCGCACAGCGAGGCGATTACCGCGTAGGCGCCGTCCTTCGGAA
>JBBECJ010000212.1:0-4104 GCA_040881885.1 Thermomicrobiales bacterium
AGATCGCGCTCGCCCTTCGAGACGCCCCCGCTGGTCAGGACGACATCGGCGGCTTCCAGCGCGGCCTGGATTCCGGCGCGCAATTCGTCTTCTTCGTCGCGGATATGGCGGTTGACGACGACCACGGCTCCGGCGCGCCGTGCCGCGACCGCCAGCGAGAAGCGGTTCGAATCGCGGATCTGGCCCGGCCCCGGTGTCTCGCCGGGCGGAACCAGCTCGTTTCCGGTCGAGATGATCGCGACTCGTGGCCTGCGCCCGACCAGCGCCTGCGCGTGGCCGAGGCTGGCCAGCAGCCCGACTTCAGCCGGGCCGAGCAGCGTCCCGGCCTCAATCAGCCGGTCGCCCTGCCGCAGGTCAGCGCCGATGGGCCGGATATTCTCGCCGGAACCAACCCGCGGTTGTAAGATTGTCATAATACCGTCACTGGTCGCCGTGTTCTCGACCGGGACGACCGCATCGGCGCCCGACGGGACCGGCGCGCCAGTCATGATCTTCGCGGCCGTGCCGGGGACGACGGTGACGCTCGGATCGTCGCCGGCGAACCCAGAGCCGAGCACGCGCCGCTGGCTAGCCGGATCGTCGTGGATAACGGCGAAGCCGTCCATCGTCGCGGCCGGAAAGGGTGGCAGCGAGACATCGGCGATCAAGGGATAAACCAGAACTCGCTCGCCAGCCTGCTCAAGCGGGACCTGTTCCGGCGCGAGCGGCCCAACATTGGCCAGGACAATAGCGCGCGCCTCGTCGGGGCGCAGCAAGCGGTCAAGCTGGGTGGCGCGTTGGCGGGTATCGGTCATCAGGTAACCTCCGGGCAAGCGTCGGGACCGACCGCAATCATAACCGCGCCGGGATGCTTTGGGCAGGAAGATTGCGATGGCGCGCCAGCAAGGCCGATTGACGCGATCTGGCACAATTGATGGTGCTCGACCATCGTACCCGACGTCGCAGTTCAGCGATCCAGCGACCCGGAGCAATTGCGCTCCAGGGGAAGTCGAGGCAACGGTACAGACTATGGCGACTGCGGCATCGCAATTGACCGAACAACCGGACCAGGTCTGCCTGCAGGACCTGCTCGATGTCATCCTGCGCGACAATCCTGGCATGGACACGTCGCTGATCGAGCGTGCCTATCAGTACGCGGAGGACGCCCACCTCGGCGAGCTGCGCAAGTCCGGCGAACCCTACATTATCCATCCGGTCCGTGTCGCGATGATTCTGGCTGGAATGCAGCTCGATCCAGAGACGCTGGCGGCAGCTCTCCTGCATGACGTCATCGAGGACACCGACGTCAGCAAAGCGAACCTCGAGGCCGAATTCGGCCCGCGTGTCGCCACGCTCGTTGAAGGAGTCACCAAGCTCTCGCGCATCCACTGGTCGGGTGATGGCGACAACGCCGAAGAGCGCGCCAGCCGCGAGTCGGACCGGCAGGCCGAGAATCTGCGCAAGATGTTCCTGGCGATGGCCGACGACGTGCGCGTTGTCCTGATCAAGCTGGCCGACCGCCTCCACAACATGCGCACGCTCTCGGCTGTCCCGCCGGCCTCGCAACAACGGATCGCGCGCGAGACGATGGACATTTACGCGCCTCTGGCGAACCGGCTCGGCATCTGGCAGATCAAGTCCGAGCTGGAAGACCTCGCCTTCCTCTACCTTGATCCGCAGGGCTACCACTCGCTGGCGCGCGCCCTCGAACGGCGTGGCACCGACCGCGAGCGCTACATCCAGCTCGTCAAGGACCAGATCACGGCCGCGCTGGCCGCCGAGGGCATCACGTCCGACATCAGCGGACGCGAAAAGCACATGTACTCGATCTCGAAGAAGATGCAGCGCAAGGACGCCTCGTTCGACGAGATCTACGACGTGATGGGCATCCGGATCGTCGTTGACGAGAAGAAGGACTGCTACGGCGCCCTCGGCGTGATCCACTCGCTCTGGCGCCCGATTCCCAGCGAGTTCGACGACTACATCGCCAGCCCCAAGGAGAGCATGTACCAGTCGATCCACACCGCCGTCCTGGGGCCGGAGGGGCACCCGATCGAGATCCAGATCCGCACCTACGAGATGCACCACGTCTCCGAGTACGGCATCGCCGCCCACTGGCGCTATAAGGAGGGCCGCCGGGTCGACGCGAACGTCGAGGCCAAGGTCGCCTGGCTGCGGCAGCTGATGGACTGGCGCGACGAGGTCGTCGACGCCCAGGAGTTCGTCGAGTCGCTCAAGTCGGACGTCTTCCGCGAGATGATCTACGTCTTCACCCCGCGCGGCGACATCGCCGAACTGCCGGCCGGCGCGACGCCGGTTGACTTCGCCTATCGCATCCACACCGAGGTCGGTCACCAGTGTGTCGGCGCCAAGGTCAACGACCAACTCGTCTCGCTGGACTACAAGCTCCAGAACGGTCAGGTCGTCAGGATCATGACCAGCAAGACGAAGGTCGGCCCGAGTCGCGACTGGTTGATGCCGTCGAGTGGCTACGTCACGACCGCCTCGGCGCGCGAGAAGATCCGCCAGTGGTTCCGCCGCCAGGAGCGCGACGAGAACGTCGCCCAGGGGCGCGACATCCTCGAACGCGAGTTGCGCCGGATCGGGATCGAGGCCAAGACCGACGAGATCGCGCGCCAGTTCCCGTCCTATCAGCGCGTGGACGACTTCCTGGCTGCCGTCGGCTACGGCGCGATCTCGCCCCAACAGATCGCGACCCGGCTGGTCGAGAACCGCGAGCCGGAAGTCCTGTCGCCGCCCAGCACGCACGAGACGCGTTCGCCGGTTGCGACCAATCTCCAGGTGATGGGTGTCGGCGACCTCTACACCCGTCTCGCGGCCTGCTGCAAGCCGGTCTATGGCGACGAGATCGTCGGCTACGTCACGAGAGGGCGCGGCATCACCGTCCACCGCGGCGACTGCCACAACATGAAGAATGTCGACGAGGATGGCCGCAAGGTGCCGGTCTCGTGGGGCGATCAGGCAGCTCGCTCGTACCCGGTCTCGGTCCGCCTCGAAGCCTGGGACCGGGTCGGGCTGCTACGCGATGTCACGGCGCTGGTGGCTGACGAGCGCGTCAACATGCTCTCGGTTCTGACGAATGTCCACGACGACCGGACGGTGACCGTCATGATGACGCTCGAAGTTGACAGCGTCAAACAGCTCTCGCGCGTCCTCCAGAAGCTCGAAGCCATCCGCGACGTCTTCGACGTCCGCCGCGAGTCCGGCACAACGGCTGGCGCCGCCGCGCGCTAGTTTCCTGATTTCGTCTGATACCGTGTGCCGAAAGCGTTGACACGTGGGACGACGTCCTGAGCGTTCCAACCCGCAACGATTCAACGGCGCTTACATTCCCGGCGGCTCCGCCGTCACGAACGCGCGCAGCAGCCGCAGCGAGTGCGCGACATCGCGTTCGTCGATCATCTCGAAGGCGGAGTGGGTGTAGCGCGTCGATGGGCCGAGCAGGGCGGTCGGGATGCCCTGCTTGATGAGCGCCGAGCCGTCGCTGTTGATGTGCTCGTAGACAGCGTGCTGGACCGGAATGCCCTCGCGTTCGGCGATGTCGCTCAGACGGTCGATGATCCGCACGTCGTAGTGGATGCCAGCGTCCTTGTAGACCAGCGTCGGCCCGCCGCCGAGGACGACCGGCATGTTGCGCGTCGCGACGGTCGGGATGTCGCCAACCAGGCCGTTGTCGAGCGCGATCGCCAGGTCGGCGTCAACGTCGTGGCGCAGCGAGAGCGCCCCGCCGAGGCCGATCTCCTCCTGGATCGTCACCGCGAAGTAGAGGTCGTAGGTCAACTCCGACGTGTCCAGCCCGTCCAGCAGCAACGTCATCAGCGCCAGCGCGACGCGGTCGTCGATCGCCTTGCCGTAGACGCGCGTGCCAAGCTTGCGGACCGGCGGGTTCCAGATGACGGACGCGCCGACGTGGACGCCCATCTCCAACGCCTCGTCGCGCGAGGAGGCGCCAACATCGACAAACAGGTCGTCAGTGGTGACCTGGTTGCGCACGCGCTGCTGGCGGGTCAGGATGTGGCCGCTGGCCGCCGCGAAGAGTCCCTCTATCTGGGCCGTCCGGCTGATGACGAGGGCAGGCTGGCCGACCGGGTAGCGATGGGTCAC
>JBBECJ010000213.1:0-4103 GCA_040881885.1 Thermomicrobiales bacterium
TTCATCGACCGCCTCCATCCGGCCAGGAACCGCCGCCAGCGAACCGATGCCGGCCACGATCGTGTCGCCGGTCAGCCCCAGCGTGACTCCGGCCGCCGCCGCTGCCAGCGCGTTGGCGACGTTGTAGGCGCCGGACAGATGGATTTTTGCCGCAAACGTTCCGTCGGGAATGCGTAGGTTGAAGTGGGAACCGGCTGGATGCGACTCGATCTGCACGGCCAACACCGGCGCCGAACTCGCGGGATTGGTCGAGTAGCGGATGATCTCGCAGCCGGAGGCGTCCGGTTCAAGCAGCCTGGCGCCTTCGTCGTCGGCGTTGACGATAGCAAACCCGAGCTTGCCCAGCGATCTGGCCGCAGCGACCCGCCGTAGCAGTCCGCCTTTGGCGCGCCGATAGTTCTCGATCGTGCCGTGGAAGTCAAGGTGTTCGTGCGTCACGTTCGTGACGACGCCGATGTCGAACTCGCAACCATCGAGTCGATGCATTTCCAGTCCATGGGAGGTTGCCTCGACGACCGCTAGGTCAACGCCTTGCTGGAGCATTTCGGCGAAGTAGCGCTGGATGTGCGACGACTCAGGCGTCGTTTGACGCGATTCGTGCAGGTCGGTGTCGGCGCCGATCCTGACGGCGACTGTCCCTATCAGCCCCGTCGAACGGCCGGCGTGCCGGCACATCGCCTCGATGAAATGGCAGGTTGTCGTCTTGCCGTCGGTGCCAGTGACGCCGACGACCGTCATCTCACAGCTCGGGTTTCCGTAGAAACGTGTCGCGAGGCGCGCCAACAGCGCCCGGCTGTCGGATGTCACCACAACGGACCGAAAGCCCCTGGTGTCCGCATTGATGGCATCCGCTTCAATGACAGCGGCGCTGGCTCCGGCGGCTCGTGCCTGCGGCAGGTAGCGGTGGCCGTCTGTATAGCCGCCGCGTAGCGCGACGAACAGTGAGCCGGCGGTAACCTGACGGCTGTCGTATTCGATGCCTGTGATCTGGGTTTCGGCGTCGCCGCGCAACGCGCAATCGTCGATGCCGGCCGTAATGTCACCGAGGCGCACGTAATCAGCCCTTCGACGCGAGGGAATCGGTTCCGGATGGAGTCATCAATGACGCAGTCATCACATCAGTGGGCGAAGAGGATTGGAAATGAGCCGCGCCTCCTCGAGCGCGTCCTCGGCGGCGTCGACGATGGCCTCCGAGTCGTCCTCCGTCAATGTGCGCAGCGTGTTGATCGCGAGTTGCCCGCCGATCGTTCCGAGTGACGCGATCGCAGCCATCTGAACCTCAACGTCCTCATCGGTGATGCGGTCGATCAGCTCGATGACCGATCGCTCGTCACCGATCGTGCCGGCGGCGGTCACCGCTTCGAAGCGCAACTCCGGCTCGTCGCTGGTGAGTTCGTCGTGAACGATGTCGAGCCAGCGCGGGTCTGCCAGGCGGCCCATCGCGTGCAGGGCGCTCACCCGCAACGCGTGAATGCCGGATTCGTACGCTTCGGAAATCTGCCGGACGACGTCGGAGTCGCCGGCGAGATAGCCGAGTGACTCAAGCGCGCGGCGGCGGACCTCGGCGGACGGATCGCCGACGCACAAGCGGAGCAACGTGTCCTTCAGCCGCGTCGCCGTCTCGTCGTCCAGCAGGTCGAGCTCGGACTGCAAGGCGAAGCGGCCCAGCGCCATCGCCTCGACGGCGCGCACGCGCTCGTCAGGCTCATCCTCGACGTGCTCCAGCAGTATCACACAGAAGACGTGCGAATCCAGCTCGGCGAGTCCGTCGATCGCAGACAGCCTCGTCTCGGCATCCGCGTCACGGAGCGCGACGAGCAGCGCGCGATTGTAGTTGTGCTCGATCTGTTCCTCGGCGTCCTGACGCATTGCCTGCACGAACGCCAGGCGGGTCGCGGAAGGCAGTCCTGGCCACCGTTCTTTGAGGTACGCGGCGGCGGCCCGACTGAGATCCGACAGCGGTTGCACGAGCAATCCACCTTCGGCGGCGTCAATATCCTGGACCAGGACGCGGTCAACCGCGCCGAGGCCGGCATCGTCAGGCTGATGGCTGGTAGAGGTAGACATCTTCGTTCGATTCATCCGCGCTGAATTCCGGATAGGTGCCGCTCGATAGGATGTCACGCAGAAATTCGGTCGAGATTGGCCGCTCGATGTTGGTGACAGCCAACAGGTCGCTGAAGCTGGCTGAATACTGTGGATCGTCGGCCGTGCCGACGTTCTCGCCGACACGCTCGAACGTGACCTGGACAACCTGCTCGGGCCGGCGCCGCGCCCGGTCATCGAGTGGCTTGACATCTGCGAGCTTCGGAAAACGCCCTTCCGTCAGGACGAAGTCGTCCTGAGTCGCACAATAGTAGGTTGTCGAGCGGAAGGCGTACTTGCCCTTGCGGTCGTCAAGGTGCAGGAGCTTGCGATCCTCACCGGAGACCTGGAAGTACTCGAGCAAAAAGTGGTTGGGACGGTCGGTGCGTTCGATTGTCAGCACGGCGCCCGGCACGAGGTTGTCGGCGAAGAACTGCTCGAGGCCGGCGATGAAGCCTCCCCGATTTCCGGTCGGGAAGCGCAGCTCGGTGACGATCGTCTCGCTCGTCTGCGGCGATTCGAACGTGATCCGCGCGGCGCGCTGATCGGCGAACCCTTCCTTCGGCAGCAACGTCGCAAGGTTCGCGTCGAGCGGAAGGACGCCGTAGGTGTACTCGTAGAAGCTGAGGATGTGCTCGATGATCCCTTCCTCGAGACCTTCATCCGGCGTCGGGTAGTCGAGCAGGAAGCGGTAGTCCTGGCCGATCTCGCTTGGCTTGCGCTTGGTCGTGCCGATCGACGGCTGGTTGGCGAGCGTCCAGACGCCGGTCGTGCTGGTCCCGACGTATTCAAACTCGCGCGTCTCACGCGACAGGCGGTAGTTTAGCGCGAAGCGGGTGCTGGCGTATTCGGCAGTGTTCGCCCGCACGCCGAGGATGTCCTGAACGATCTCCTCATCGGTCGAGATGCCGCCCTGCTCACGCAGAAAGTCTTCAATCCTGCGCACGTCGCCGCGCGAGAAGCGCTGAACGCGATCCTCCATCATCCAAAGGTCGCCCCAGCGCGCGACGCTCATTTCCTGGCCAAGTGACCGGCTGATGGCGTCGGCAATCTCGGCGTCTCCCGCGGACGCGATGTCGAGTGTCTCACCGGTTGCGACGGCAGGCCGTTCGATGACGGGCTCTTCGTAGGTCAACTCATCGACGGCTGATGGCTCGACGGCCTGGTCGTCCAGCTCGGACGGCGTGTCCAGGACGGTCGGGAGCGTCGTCGGCACCGCAACGTAAAGCTCGTCGAACGGCAGACTCGGGTATGAGCGCGAGATCGACGGTTCGGTCGTCGTCATCGGCGTGTCGATCATCGATGGTGTTGATCGCAGCGAAGACAATCGACGGGTGGGCGGAATGGCGCGCTTCGGCTCCGGTGTCGCGAAGCGCTTCCCCAACGTGTGCGCCTGGTCAACGCCGGCAATGTCTTCGGGCGGCTGGCCAACCCGGGTTGTGACGAAGGCAACCTCGCCATCCTGCTCGTCGAGCGCGAAGACGGCCTTGCTGGCCTTCAGCGCGGCGCTGATGTCCTTCGACCAGGTTGCGTTGTCCGGCTCCTGCTGCTCCATGAACTCGGTGAGCTGCGCGAGCGTGATGCGGATTGGCGCGCCGCTGCTGTAAAATCGACCTCGCGCCTCATACACGCGGAACAGGCGGCTGGCCAGATCCTTCTGGGCCGCGTTGCCACCAAATTTGAGCTTCGGAGCCGTCTGCTGGGTTTGCATGGCGCGGTATCCCTTCCTCACGGTACTGCTGGATGTCGCCCGTTCCAGTCTCCTGAAGCGGACATTTGGCGCTGTTGAGCGCGGATCACTGGTTTACGATCGCGAACGGTCCTTGAGCGCCTGGACGAGCTGCTCGGTCGACAATGGCTGCGCACTCGATCGGAGCAGCGTCAAGAGATACATCAGATCTGAATCGTTCAATGCCATTGGTGCCGCGCTCCATCCATTCTGTATTCCGACCTGTAAGTGTACATGCTGGTTGGGAGCCTCATCCGTTCAGGGCCGAAGCGCGAGCACGACCGCCCCG
>JBBECJ010000214.1:0-4098 GCA_040881885.1 Thermomicrobiales bacterium
GAGGATGCCTCACGGCATGGGCCGGTACAGGACACGGCCCCTACCAGGAACGAGGCGCGTCATCCGTTCCGCATCCCTCGTGAATCAGCCGGTCCAGCAACTCCGCCATCTCGTGGAGGGTTTCGACGCGGTGCTCGGCGTCGTGGCTGTCGAGGTTGATCAGGAAGCGGTCGATCAGGACCGGCGTCAGCCCGGCCGCGCGGGCGCCGATCACATCGTTGTCGTATGAATCGCCGACGTAGATGGCGCGCTCGGGCGGCAGATCGAGCATCTCCATCGTCCGCAGGAAGATCTCCGGGGGGGGCTTGCCGATCCCGAATGTCAGCGGCGAAACGACGACCTCGAAGCGGTGGTGGACATCCAACTCCTCGATCCGCTCGGCGACTTCGTCGTTGTTGGAGATGACACCCACACGTAAATCGCGCTCGCCCATGCCCTCGACCATCGCCAGGACATCATCGAACAGCGTGAAGCGCTTGATCATGTCGCGTTCGAGGTACTGCTCCATGAACTCGTCGTGATCTTGCAGGTCGATTCCGAGCGCATCCGGAAGGCTCACCGGCTGCGCGTGCCAGGGCAGGGCCGACGAGTCCCCGGCACGGACGAAGGCGCGGTAGACCTCTGTCAGCGTCAGTTCACGTCCGAAGCGTCCCGCGACCTCTTGCGCGTATCGGAAACGGTGCGGCTCGGCGCCGCAGAGGGTGTCGTCCCAATCGAACAGGACGGCGTCGTAGCGACGCTGGCTCACTGGCCGCCCCGGCGCTGGTCGAGAACGGCCAGCACGTCATCGAGCGGGACATCGCAGGCGCGCAGCATCACCAGCAGATGGTAGATCAGGTCGCCTGCCTCGTTGGCAAGCGGTACAGGGTCGCCGTTCTTGGCGGCGATGATAACTTCGGCGGCCTCCTCGCCGATCTTCTTGCCGATCTTGTCGATCCCCTGCTGGAAGAGATAGGTCGTGTACGACCCCTCCGGCAGTTCCGCCTGCCGCAGCGCGATCACCTCGGCCAGCCGTGGGATGACATCCGCGCTAACCGGCGCCGCCTCGCCGGTCGCGAGCGGCGACGCGCAGAAGCAGCTCTTCGCGCCGGTGTGGCAGGTCGGGCCAACCGGGATGACGCGCAGCAGCAGTGTGTCGCCGTCGCAATCAACCCGCGCCTCGACTAGGCGCAGGACGTTGCCGCTCGTCTCGCCCTTTTGCCAGAGCGTTTGCCGCGAGCGGGAGTAGAAGTGGACCAGCCCGGTCTCGACCGTCAGCCGCAGCGACTCGGCGCTGAGGTAGCCAAGCATTCTCACCTCGCCGGTCCGCGCGTCCTGGACGATGCCCGGCACGAGGCCATCGCTGTCCCAGTTGATCGTGTCTGTCGAAGTGGTCGTCGCCGTTTCAGTTACCATGCCGGCTATTGTAACGATCCTGATGCGACGACATCTGCCCGATTGTGAAGGAACAGCGCGACGCGATGACACGATTGGCGATCCTGTCCGACATTCATGCCAACCTGCAAGCGTTAGAGGCGGTCCAGCGCGACCTTGACGGCGAAAGCATTGACCGCGTGATCGTCGCTGGCGACTCGATCAACTGGGGCCCCTCGTCGGCCGAGGTCGTGGACATCATCGAGCGCGAGGGCTGGGAGGTCATTCGCGGCAACAACGAGTACTACCTGCTGGACTACCAGACGCCGCGCGCTCCTGCCGCCTGGACGCCCGAGGACTTTCGAGTCCTGCCCTGGCTGCGCGAGCAGTTGGCCGGCGAGCGGCACAACATCGTTGCGGCCTGGCCGGACACGCTCTCACTGCGCTTCCCCGACGCGCCGGCCATCCGGGTTGTCCACGGCTCGCCGCGCAGCCACTGGGAACCGATCCACCGTGATACGCCTGTCTCAGAGGTGGCCGCGATCCTGGCCGGGATCGACGAGCCGTACGTCATCGCCGGGCACACGCACCTGCCGATGGACCGGACGGTCGAAGACTGGCGCATCCTCAACCCCGGCTCGGTCGGCCTGCCGCTGGACGGGACATCCGACGCCGAGTACATGCTGCTGGAGGGCGACGAATCCGGCTGGCGGCCCACCTGGCGCCGGATCACGTACGATCGAGGTCCACTCTTCGAAACGTTCGATCGGAGCCTGCTCGCCGAGCGTTGCGGCCCGATCGGCGAGCTGATTATCGAGGAATTCCGCGACAACCGGATCCATGTCTACGCGTTCGTCGTCTGGCGTAACCAGCATCATCCTGGACAGCCGTTCACCGACGAGCTGTTGCAGGAGTTCAAGCAGGCCGACCGCTGGGAGTACACTGAATCCGCGTATCACGTCAATCGTGACGTTGGTTGACGGCGAACCATCCGGAAGCAGGTAACCCCGTGGTAACGGACATCGAAACAACACAGCCGGAGGCCACCGCCACCACGCACGAACCCGCCCAACCTGGCGCCATCCAGCGCGGCTATTGCCGCCTGCACCACGGCGCCCTGCCGACCCGCTACCCGGTCCAGCCGCGCCCGGACCTGACCTTGCGCCGCCCGCTGGTCGTCGCGACCCGCCCCGGCGAAGAGCTTCTCTGCGGCTGCGAGCACGATGGCCCGCACCTCTGGCCCGATGGCGATGAGTCCGGCGAGTGGCCGGACGAACCCACCCCGCAGGGACAGGATTGAATTCTGTCCCTACGGGGTGGCCGCGACCTTGCCTTCGCGCACGTCGCGCTCGATAGCCGCTGGGTCGCGGTCAGACGGATCGCCATAGCCGCCGCCACCGCCGAAGCGGCATTCGAGGATATCGCCACGGCGCAGGTCGATGTTGAGCGACATCGGCAGCGCCGTCTGCTCGCCGTCGCGGTGGAGGGTGTAGGAGCCGTTCGCGCCGGAATCGCCGCCGAAGAGTCCGCCGGCAGCCGTCTCGAAGCGGTCGGAGTATGACGAGAAGACGACACCGTCCTCGAGGATCTCGTAGACACGCCGGAAGCCGAGACCGCCGCGCCACTGCCCCGCCCCGCCGGAGTCCGGCAACAGCTCGTAGGCGACGATCCGGCAGAAGCGGTGGTCAACTTCCAGCGCCTCAACCGGTGTGTTCGAGCAGTTCGAGACCGGGTTGTCGGTCGCGTCGGCCCCGTCGTAGCCCACTCCGGCCCCAAGCCCGCCACCGCAGATATCGACGAACATGTCGTACGAGCCAAACCCCTCCCCGCTGCCCCCTCCCCTGGAAATGGAGGGGGAGTTGCTCACCTCGCAACTAGACTCCCCCTCCATTTCCAGGGGAGGGGGCAGGGGGGAGGGGTTTGGCCGCAGCAAAGCCAGTGTCAGGCTCGATGTGGTGTCGAAGCCGGGCGCGGTCACCTGGTTGGGGATCGCCGGAGCGAGCGCCCGTTTGATCGCGTCGTAGGCGCGCGAGGTGGGCTGCATCCGGGCGCGGACAGGCGCGGGGAAGGTTGGGTTGAGCAGGCAGCCGGCCGGAGCCGTCACCTGGATCGGACGGTTACAGCCGTCATTGGCCGGGATGGCGCTGTCGCGGAAGATACCGCGAACGGCAGCACGGCTGGCGGCGATCGTTGACGAGAACGGCGCATTGAACGGCCCCTTCGTCGTCGGGCCGGTCCCAGCGAAGTCGATCGCGATCTCGTCTCCGCTGACGGTGACGGCCGCCCGGACGACGAGCCGGCCAGGGCCGATCCCGTCCGAATCGACCATGTCCTCGCCGTGGTAGACGCCGTCAGGGATGGCCGCGATCTCGGCCCGCGCGCGCCGCTCGGTGTAGGCCAGCAGCTCGGGGATCAGCGCCGTCAACCCATCGACGCCGTAGCGGTCCGCCAACTCCTGCAAACGCCGCCGCCCGGTGTCGTTGGCGGCGAATTGAGCGTTGATGTCGCCGGTCGTCTTTTCCGGCGTTCGCAGGTTGCCGGCGATCATCCGCCGCAGAATGCCGTCCTCCTCCAGCCAGTCGCGCGCGACATCGAACTTCATCGGCGGCAGCCGCAACCCCTCCTGGTAGATGTCGGTCGCCCGCGAGTTCATCCCGGCTGCCCCGCCACCAATATCCAAATGGTGCGCCAACGAACCCGCGAACCCGATCAGGATGGGACGCGGGACGTGGGACACGGGACGCG
>JBBECJ010000215.1:0-4085 GCA_040881885.1 Thermomicrobiales bacterium
CCGGCGCGCCGGTCGTCATCATGCACGATCTCATGCCTGACAGCCGGATCGATCTCATCACTAGCGTCGTCCGTGAACTAAGCAGGCGACTGGATCGAGCGCTCGCTGCCGGCATCGTCTGGGAACAGATCATCATCGACCCTGGTTTCGGCTTCGGCAAGGACTGGAACCAGAACCTGATCCTCTTGCGCCGGATCGGTGAACTGCGGACGCTCGGCCGGCCGATACTGTCCGGGACGTCGCGCAAGCGAACGATTGGTCACGCCCTGGGACTGCCTCCTGATGAACGCCTCGAAGGGACGGCGGCCACAGTGACGCTGTCGATCGCTGGCGGCGCCGATATCGTCCGAGTCCACGATGTGCTCGCCATGACGCGCGTCGCCCGGATGACCGACGCGGTCGTCCGTGGCGCCAATCACGGATCCGCCGGGTGATGACGACGGTCTATGTTGGGTTGGGGAGCAATCTCGGCGCACGGCGGGCCATGCTGATGGAAGCCTCCCGGCGACTCGGCGCCGTTGTTGAGACGCCGCAGATGTCGCGCATCTACGAAACCGACCCGGTTGGTGATGAAGTTCAGCCACGCTACCTAAATGCCGTCATGGGCGGGACGACCGACCTGTCTCCGTTCAGAATTCTGCGTGAGCTTCAAACGATCGAAAACGCCCTTGGACGCGAACGGCCATATCCGAACGCTGCCCGGACAATCGACCTCGACCTGCTGCTCTACGACACGCTGATCCTCAACACACCCGAACTCATCCTCCCACATCCGCGCCTGCACGAGCGCTTCTTCGTGCTCGTCCCACTCGCCGAGCTCGCGCCCGATCTCCGTCATCCGCGACTCGCCAGAACAACTCGGGAACTGCTCGGCATGCTTGGACCAGCAAGCGGCATTCGTCTGCACTGCCCAATCCAGAACGGCCATCGCTGATCGGTGTTTTGTCTCAGTTGTGAAACGCACGGATACGCTGAAGGAGAGCCAACCGCTCGCAGCGCACGGGATTACTCGCGCACGGGATCGCCATTTGTTGCTCCCGCCATGTTATGGGTTGGTGATGCAGAGCCACTCGATTGCTACTCGGCGGTGGCGACCCTAACAAAATGCCACGAGGCGGATCACGCTACCGCACAGTACCAGTCTGCCCAACAATCGCGCGTGACGCGCATTCTCATGCGGTCTGGTCGCTACCCCGTTTACGCTCGGTGGACCGCTTCTACGGGGATCCAGACATGGAAATTCGGGTACGCAGAGCGCAGGATCACTGAGCTTAGTCGATGACGATGGACGGTATGCGTATGCTGATCGTTTGCGCAAAAACCGGGATGACTGGCTAGTGAGGTCGCTTCACGAGAGATCGTATCGGTCGAGCGGTCTCACTCAAAAAGAGCTCGCCGGTTGCGAGCGCTCGTCGTCTCGAAGGTTCTGGCATACTCAGTCATGTCAGCGTCAGAGTTCGTGCCGTAGTTTGTGCGACGTGACGACGTTCGGCGCTGATCGGGGGGAAATCTAGATGTGGCTTGACCCGTACACACCCTTGTCGGGACCGATGACCGCCTGGGTTGCGTCCTGCCTCTCGATCATTCTCGTTCTGGCCTATTGGCCGCGCATCTGCGCCTGTACCAAGGCCTGACCGCTCACCGCCACTTGGCGGTTACGGCTTTTCACCACGCCCTGAATCCGATGTGAAACCCACGCGCATGACCACGCCACCGTAGGCGTGCGTTCGCGTGCCGTTGCCTGTCGAGCCTATCGGGCTCCCAGGTCAATTCGCTTGGAGAACATCACCATGACGAAGCCCATCGGCATTCTCTACGAGCACCCGGAGTGGTTCCTGCCACTGTTCGCCGAACTCGAGCGGCGTGGCCTGCCCTATACGCGCATCCTCGCGCACGAGCATCGCTTCGACCCAGACGATCAATCGGCGCCATACAGCCTGGTCGTTAATCGGGTGAGTCCGTCGTCCTACCTGCGCGGCCACACTGCGGCGATCTTCCACCCTCAGGCGTATCTCGCCCACCTGGAATCCGCCGGCGTGGCGGTCGTTAATGGAAGCAGCGCCTACGCCCTTGAAGTTTCCAAGGCCCGGCAACTTGGCCTACTCTCGAAGCTCGATCTGCGACACCCACGCAGTCGGGTGGTTAACGCTGTCTCGCAGATCGAGCCGGCCGCTGCTGAGTTGGCGTATCCCATCATCGTTAAGCCGAACATTGGCGGGAGCGGGGCGCTGATGCGCACGTTTGACAGCGCCGAGGAACTGCGATCCAGCGTTGTGAGTGGCCAACTGGACGATGTCTTCGGACTCGATGTCACCGCCATTGTCCAGGAGTACCATCCGCCAAAGGATGGAGCGATCGTCCGGGTGGAAGCGTTGGACAATCAGTTCCTGTATGCGATCCGGATCGCAAGTGAGCCGAGTCTGGGCTTCAACCTCTGTCCAGCCGATATCTGCCAGGTTCCGGCTGACGATCGTGGCGCGGAGAGTTCTGACCAGGTCGCATCCACCGCAGTTGATATTCCAGCCAAGCAGGAGCGCTCGATCGAAGCGGCCACACCGCCGAATTGGATCGTGGACGCCGTCCTGACGGTGTTCCAATCGGCTGGCATCGATATCGGCGGGGTCGAGTACCTCGAGAGCCAGCGCGATGGACACTTCTACCTGTACGACATCAACGCGCTGTCGAACTTCGTCACTGACGCTCCCCGCATTGTGGGATTCGACCCCTTCACGCGCTTCGTGGACTATCTCGAGCGCCGCGCCGGTTCCGCGATGCCAGTGCCGGCCAGACTCGTCTCAGCGGATCGGTACGCGTCACTACAGGCCGAGCGTGCTTCGTGAGACACACCGGTGATCCAAGGAGAGCGGGATATCCGCGCGTCATCACACGCGATTCGACCACACGGGCGCCTGCCGGCAGTTGGTGGTGACGCTCGGCTCTTTGTCACAGCAACGTGAACCCTGGGTTACGCGCCAGACGCCATATGTCGACGCGGCGGTCCGCGCGGCACAAGCGAAAAGGAGACAACCATGTCTGTCGTATCTGAATTCCTCGCCGCGAACGAGCGGTATGCCGGGACTTTCAGCAAGGGCCATCTCCCGATGCCGCCAGGCCGGAAGGTGGCGGTTGTGACCTGCATGGACGCGCGACTCGATCCGGCAAGGGCGCTTGGTCTGGAAGAGGGTGACGCCCACGTCATCCGGAATGCGGGTGGTCGCGCAAGCGGCGACGCCCTTCGGTCCTTGATCATCTCGGAGCAATTGCTCGGAACACGGGAGATTGTGGTGATCCATCATACCGACTGCGGGATGCTGACGTTCAGCAACGATCAACTCCGCGAGCAGCTCGCCCGAGGATTCAACGCCGACGCCAGAGAGATCGACTTCCTGCCGTTCTCGGACGTTGCGCAAAGCACTCGCGACGACATCGCGACGATCCGTAACTCGCCCTTCATTCCAGTGGATATCCCGATCTCAGGCTTCGTCTACGATGTCCAGACTGGCACTCTCACGCCAATCGATGATGACCAGTAGCGAACAGTGGGTTCTGGATGACCTGACTCTGGAGCAAGCCCAAATTATGACAGGGACAGCTTGGGATGCTGGCACGACCACATCGGAGTGTTTCAGCAGCCTGAACCAAACGTCACATGCGCGTTGCTCGCGCTTCGCATGCGGCGATGCTGTAACGTTCTGAGACGATCATCACACTGTTGTAGACGGAGCAGCTTGGCGATGCATCCTGTCCAGAACGGGGTGCATCGCCGCGTCGACGGCGTGAGATTAGACCGACGACCGGCGAGAACGGCTGCGAACCAACCTGGACATGAACCCCGCTCGCGTAACCGTCGCGTGAAATGTATGGACGGCTCGTTGGCCTCAATCGTGCCAGGATGCTGACTGGTTGGGTCACGGGTTCGGCACCATCAGCACCCCCGCGTCGGTCGTGATGAAGAGGTCGGCGCCGTCGAGGGCGAACTGGATCTCGGTGACAATCGCGTCGGGCGCGACTTCGTCGTAGCGCACCCAGGTGGCGCCGCCGTCCTGCGAGATGTAGAGGCCGTGGCTGGTTCCGGCGTAGAGGCG
>JBBECJ010000216.1:0-4074 GCA_040881885.1 Thermomicrobiales bacterium
TCCAACGAATTCCAGATCGGCGACGCTCGCTCAGCACTCAACACGCAGCACTCAGCACGCAGCACGCAGCACTACCGCCGCACCACGCCCAGCACCCGCCGTTGGATCGTCTGCATCTCTTCGACGCGGAATGCGAGCAGGCCGGCGGCGTAGATGGCGGCTCCGATTCCGGCCGGCAGGAGGACGACCAGCGCCTCCTTGATGAGATGGCCGAGGCTGCCGCCGTCCGGCAGGCCGGTCGAGAGCAGCCAGGCCAGGCCACCGGCAACGGCAGCCATCAGCAGCCCGACGGCCGTGCAGACACCGAGCGTCCGCGGCAGGCGGCCGTCGGCGATGGCCGGTGATTCCTGGGTCCGCAGCCGGCGTAGCAGGACGATCATGATGATCGTGTGGAAGATGAACTGGGCGCTGTTGGCGGCCACCAGCCCGGCCATCTCGAAGCGGCCAACCAGCGGCAGCGCGAACAGGAAGTAGACGCCGACGGCCAGGACGCCGACGATCTGCGGCGTCTTCGTGTTCTGGCGCGCGAAGTAGGCGAAGATCAGCACCTGGTCGTAGGCGGCGAAGAGCGTGCCGGGCAGGTAGATCAGCAGCGCGATCAGGATCTGGGTCGAACCGTCCCGGCCGGTCGCGCCGTGCTCGAAGAGCAGCTTGACGACCGGCCACGAGAGCACCGCCAACCCGAGCGTGGCCGGGATCGCCAGGACGGTGATCATCCGTAGGCCGCGCATCAGCGTGGCCCAGTAGTTGTCGATGTCGCCGGCCGCCCAGTAGCGCGAGAGCGCCGGCAGCGACGCCAGCGAGATGGCGGCCGCCACCAGCCCAAGCACCATCTGGTTCAGCGTCGTCGCGTAGCGCATCGCGCCCAGCGCGTGGACGTTGTCGACGTTCCAGGCCAGGTTGCGGTCGACGATCAAGGCGATCGTGTTGGCGAACAGCCCGATGAAGATCGGCACATACAGGACGCCGATCCGCAGGATGGCCGGGTGGGTGAAGTGGAAGTTCAGCTTCGGCATCGCGTCGCGCAGCCCTGGTAGCTGGATCAGAATCAGCAGCAGCGCGCCGAGCACGATCCCGAGCGCCATCGAGCGGACACCGAAGGCCGTCCAGCCCAGCGCGACGGTCGAAGCGACGATCGCGACGTTGCGCAACGAGAGCGAGAGCGCAGGCCGCGCGAAGCGTTGCATCGCGTAGAGGGTCGACATCAGGATCGTTGAAAAAGCCAGCAGCAGGACCGCCGGCAGGATCCAGCGTGTCAGCTCGACTGTCAGCGCGAAGGTGTCGGCCCCGCGCGCCTCCTCGCCGCCGCCGAGGGCCGTCATCACCCGCACCGCCGCCGGGGCGAAGATCATCAGGAAGACGACGACCGAGCCGACGACGATTCCCGACAGCACCAGCAGCGCGCCGGTGATGCGCCGCAGCTCCTCGCGCTTTTCCGGAGCGGTGTACTCGCTCAGGACCGGGATCAACGCCGCCTGCATCATGCCGCTGATGACAAGGTCGAACAACATCGTGTGGATGTTGTCGGCGATCGTGAAGGCCGCGATCCGGTCGGAGGTGCCAAAGAAGCCGGCCGCGACCTGCTCGCGGACCAGCCCGAGCGCGCGAGAGAGGATGTTGCCGACCATCAGCATGACGGCCGCGAAGGCGATCCCCTGGCCAATGTTCTCAGCCGCCGTTCGCTCGACAGGCGGCTCGGCCAGCTCGCCGGGGCCGACGACGAGGTATTCCGCCGTCCCTTCGATGTAGCGTTGGGCGGTGTGCTGGCTGCGACGCGGGTGATCGACGCTCGGCACGATCGGCAGCGGGGCCGTGTCTCCGGCCCGGCCGCTGTCTTCGACGATCTCGAATGCCTGCGTCTCCTGGGCGTCGTATCCGGGTCCGTCGGGTGGAGGACGGCCGGGCTGGCTCACGTCAACCGTTCCCCGGCGCGGATCGCGGCCACGAGCGCGCTGGTCGAACGTCCACGCTCTAATGGAAGGATGACCGTCTCGCCGCCGTGTTCGGCGACGACGCGCGCCTCCGGCAAGTCCGCGCCGCCCGGCCCGTAGTCGCCGCCCTTGACGTAGATATCCGGCCGCAGCAGACCCACGCAACGCTCGGCGGTCGGCTCGTGGAAGATCGCCACGTAATCGACGCAGGCCAGCCCGGCCAGCAGTTCGGCGCGCTCGTCCGCTGGCACAATCGGCCGCCCCGGCCCCTTCCGCGCAGCCGTGACCGTGTCATCATTCACGCCGACGACCAGCGCGTCGCCAAGATCACGCGCCGCTTGCAGGTAGCGCAGATGCCCAACGTGCAGCAGGTCGAAGTGTCCGTTCGTGAAGACAATCCGCCGGCGCTGCCCGCGCAGCTCGTCGCCAAGCGCCTTAAGCTGCTCGATTGGTATGACGATGCCCATCTTCCCGCCTCATGCGCTGCCGCGGACCGCGACGCCTGATCGTATCAGGTCAGGGAACGGGTTCGCCGCCCGGATGCGTTGCCGAAACCTGCTAAACTGGCCCCACACTTCTGGCACGATTCGTCACTTCGGCGCGCACGAGGTAGAGCGATGGCTCTCCGTCTCCGTGAAGCGACAGCCGCAATCGAGCGCACGACTGACGGGCCATCCGCCGGCGCGAGTCTGCCTGCCCTGCTGACGCCGCTGATTGGCCGGGATGACGCGATCGCGGCTGGAGCTGATCTGCTGCCCAGGTCGCGGCTTGTGACACTGACCGGGCCTGGCGGCATCGGCAAGACCCAACTAGCGCTGGCGATCGGGCAGACGGCCGCTGACGAGTTCCCCGACGGCGTGGCGTTCATCGAGTTGGCGACGGTGCTCGAACCCGAACTCGTCCTGTCAACCGTTGCGGTCTCCCTCGGCTTGCGTGGAGTCAGCAGCGAGTCGATTGAGCAACGCCTGAGGACGCACCTCAGCCAACGGCGTCTCCTGCTCATCCTGGACAACGCCGAGCATCTGTTGGATGCCGCGCCTGACATCGCGGAGTTGCTGGCAGCTTCCGCGCAGTTGCGCATCCTGGTCACGAGCCGTTCTCCACTTCGCCTGCGCGGTGAGCACGAGTTCGACGTTCCGCCACTCGCGATACCCCCGGTCGAACACGTGCTAACAACCGAGGAACTGAGGCACTACCCCGCGATCGCGCTGTTCGTCAGACAAGCCCGGGCAACCGAGGCTGACTTCGCGCTGACCGAGCACAACGCCGGGACGATCGCAGCCATTTGCGCCCGTCTGGACGGCATGCCGTTGGCGATTGAGCTGGCAGCGTCACGGATCCGGGTGCTCTCACCGGATGGCATTCTGGCCCGTCTCGATCAACAACTGCTGCTACTGACCGGTGGCCCGCGCGATCAACCGCCCAGGCTGCAAACCATGCGCAACGCGATCGCCTGGAGCTACGACCTGCTGGATGCCGGCCAGCAGGAGCTCTTTCGGCGACTGGCGGTCTTTTCAGGCGGCTGGACACTTGCCGCCGCCGCCGCTGTCTGCCTGCCGGACGAAGACGTGCTGGATTCGATGTCGTCGTTGATTGCGTGCAGCCTGGTGCGCAGAACCGCCGATCCCGCCGGACACGATCGCTTTGTTATGCTCGAACCGATCCGACAGTTCGCCCTCGAACAACTCGTCGCCAGTGGCGAGATTGACACGGTGCGTTCCCGGCACGCAGATGTCTTCCTGGCGCTCGCGGAACAGGCGGCGCCACATCTGGATTGGCGCGACCAGACACCCTGGATGCTCCGTCTCGATCCCGAACACGACAATTTCCGAACAGCCCTGTCCTGGCTGTTCGATCGGCACGATATCGACCGTGGCTTGCGCTTTATCGGCGCACTCTCGTGGTTCTGGAACATACGCGGCTTCTTTCTGGAAACACGGACGCGGGCGCAGGCGTTCCTCAGCCTCGCGGAGGCAAGTGGACGAACCGTGGGGCGCGCACGGGCGCTCGGGGCGTTAGCCCATTCGCTGCATTTTCTCGGGGAATATGGGCTGGCCCAGATGTTTGGCGAGGAAGCGCTTGCGATCAACGATGAAACAGGAGATCGTGCGGGCCGCGCGCGGATTCTGATTCCGCTGATCAT
>JBBECJ010000217.1:0-4069 GCA_040881885.1 Thermomicrobiales bacterium
CGTTGGCCAGCTTCCACTCCGGGTCGGGGACGATGCCGGGCAGCTCGTACAGCTCCGGCAGGCCGGTTTCCTTGCCGAGCCCGAATGACCGGGCCATGTTTGGCAGCCACAGCTCATCCTGGGCGTCCAGATCGGCGCCCATCCGGTAGAAGACGGTGTTGCAGGAGCGCACGATCGCGTTGTGCAGGTTCAGATCGCCCTGCCCGCCTGGCACCCAGTCGGTCCAGACCTGATCGACGCCGTCGAGCCGGAACTCGCCAGGGCAGGGGGTGCTGCTGCTCGGGTTCAACCCCAGGTGGGCCATCCCGGCGGCGGCGGTGATGACCTTGAAGATCGAGCCGGTCGAGGTGCCGAAGGCGACGGCGCGGTTGAGCAGCGGCTGGCGCTCCGGGTCCATCAGCTCTTCCCACTGCTCGTCGGTGACGCCGAGGATGAACTGGTTGGGGTCGAACGACGGCTTTGAGACCATCGCCAGCACCTCGCCGTTGTTCGGGTCGAGGACGACGGTCGCGCCGATCGCGTCGCCGAGCGCGTCGAACGAGGCGCGCTGCAAATCGAGGTCGAGCGTCAGGACAACGTCGTTGGCGTCCTCCTTCGGCACCTCGCCGAGGATGCGGATCGTCCCGCCGTCCGGGCCGATCAGCGCCAGCGTGCCGCCGCGCTTGCCGGCCAGCCACTGCTCGGCTGACGCTTCAAGACCGGTCCGGCCGACCAGGTCGCCCGCCTCGTAGCCAAGCTTCGACAGCTCCGGCAACTCCTCGGCCGTCACCTCGCTCATGTAGCCGACGACGTGCGCCGTCAGCTCACCCTGTGGGTAGACGCGGGCCGGCGGCCTCTGGATCGCGACGCCCTCGATGGCCGTCAGTTGGTCAACCAGTGATTGGTCGATATCGCCCGGCAGATCCTTGACCGCCATGAACCAGTCGGCCTGGCCGCCCTGGTAGCGGTTCTTGATGATCTCCTGTGGCATCTCGAGCAGTTGCGAGAGCCTCTTCAACAGATCCGGCTCGTTGGTGATCTTGCCCGGCACGACGCCAACGCGCGTGATCTGCCCCATCTGCGCCAGCGGCCGTCCCTTGCGATCGAGAATCCGGCCGCGCTGTGGGATATCGCTGGTCCACTGGACATAACCATCGCCGAGTTGCGAGAAGATCAGCGACGGGGTCCAGTCGATGACCGGCTTGTCGCCATCCATGATGACCGGCAGCAGGTTTTCGTCCTCGATCGTGCCGACCCGTGACGATTCGATCTCGACCTGCATCGGGAAGAGCTCGTCATCGTCGTCGCCGCCGGTGATCTCGGCCGTCAGGCTGATGACGCCGACCTCGACGGCGATCCCTTCGTAGCGCGCGATGAAGTCCTCGCGCGAGATGAATGCCTGCGCGTTGCTGGAGAGCAGGTCGTAGAGCTGGTCGTAGTTGCCGGCCGACCAGACCTTGGCGTACGCCTCGGCGACATCCCTGGCCTTGGTCACCTCGCCAATATCGACAACGGTGGTCGGGCTGGCGACGATGGTTGCGTTCGGATCGGGCGCGGCAACGACCGGTGTCTCCGACAGCGGCGAGGCTGCCGCCTGCTGCGCGGTTGGGGCGTCACCAGCCGTCGGCGAACCGGCCGCGCCCTGGTTGTTGTCGTCGTCGCCACCGACATCCAGTCCGGTCAACCGGCTGGCGACGAGGATCGATCCGAAGATGAGGACGCCGACGACCGAGACGATCAGCAGCACTTTCGGCCAGAGCCGCTCGCGCCGCTCGTAGGGCGACCAGCTCGACGAGCCGGACCACGACCCGCCCGGCCCGTAGCCGCGGCGGTTGTTTCCCGAACGGTTGACACGCCGGTTGCTGGCCGACGAACCGCGTGACGGCCGGGATGATAGCGGGGCGGAGCCGCGAGGCTGTTTCGGGCGGGACACGAGAGCGCTCTACCTTCCGGCGCTGTCACGACGGGCGCGGACAGCGGTGTCGCATGCAGATCAGGGCCGGACTTCGGCAAACCGACGCGAGGTGGTCGACGCTGGATGAGATGGCGCTCGCGTGGCTTCGAGGACCGTGGCGCTTCTTCACCAAACAGCGAGCCACGACCTCAATGCCGCTGTACGTACTCTCCCACGCCGATGACCGCGAGTCAAGGCGAGGATCGCCGAATTCCGGCACTTGTAGAGACAAGTCAGGTGGGGTGGAAGGGGTTATTCACGCGAGGAGAAAGGAGAAAGTGCTAAGGGGAAAATGCTAAGGAGAAAGGAGCTTACTCGACACTCGGCACTTTCTCCTTAGCACTTTCTCCTTTCTCCTCGCCTAGCACGGCCACTTCGTATGCCAGTCCGTCCGTTCCTGGTAGGCGCGGGCAGCGGCGAGGATCGTGTTCTCGTCCCAGGCGCGGCCGGTGAACTGGAGCGAGGTCGGCAGGCCGCGCTCGCCGTAGCCGTTCGGGACGGTGATGCCGGGCAGGCCGGCGACGTTGGCCGCCGCACCGAGCGGGGAGCGGTTGGCGCGCGAGAAGTACGACTCGAACGACTGGTCGACCGGGCTGGCGACGGTCGGCAGCGTCGGCGAGATGAGCGCGTCAAAGCGGGCTGCCAGCTCGTCGATCGCAACGCAGATGTGGCGGCGAATCCGCAGGGCGCGGATGTAGACGTGCGCCGGCAGCGCCAGTGACGCCAGGCCGTTGACGCGGTCTTCCGGCGCCGTCAGTTGCGTCACGTCGCCGCTTGTCAGCAGCTCCTCGAAGGCGGAGGACAGCTCGGCCTGGATAATGATCCCGGCCACCTCGTTGTAGGGCAGGTCGGGCAGCGTGACCGTCTCGACCGTCCCAAGCTCCTCAAGCACTCGCAGCGACGCGAGGAAGTTGTCGCGGACGCTGTCCTGGACGTTGGCGGTCGCGTCGGAGAGCAGGCCGAAGCGGAAGCCGGTCTTGCGTTCGGCGGCTGGCGGGTAGGCGTACGGGCGCTGGCTGCTGGATGGGTCGCCTGGGTCGTGGCCGGCGATCGCGGCCAGGACGAGGCCACAGTCATGCGCCGAGCGGGTCAGCGGGCCGAGCTTGTCCATCGTCCATGAGAGCGCCATCGCGCCGCGCCGCGAGACGCGGCCATAGGTTGGACGCAGGCCGGAGACGCCGCAGAAGGCGGCCGGGGTCGTGATCGAGCCCCACGTCTCCGAGCCGATCGCGAAGCCGACCGCGCCGGCGGCGACCGCCGAGCCGGAGCCGCTGGATGAGCCGCCCGACCAGCTCGGATGCTCGTCGGCGTTCCAGGGCGTGATGCCGGGGCCGGTCAGCGAGGCGTTGGGCTGGTTGTAGCCCATCCCGCCGGCCAGCTCGACCATCCCGAGCTTGGCGACCAGGACCGCGCCGGCGTCGCGCAGCCTCGCCGTGACGTGCGACTCCTCGTCGAACGACTGGTCCTTGTAAGGCACGGCCCCCCAGGTCGTCGGATAGCCGGGAACAGCCAGCAGATCTTTCGCGCCGTAGGGGATGCCATGCAGCGGGCCACGGTCGTAGCCGGAGGCTAGCTCGGCCTCGGCCCGGGCGGCGTCGCGTAGGGCGCGCTCCTCGGTGATCGAGACGAGCGCGTTGTAGCGCCGTCCGACCGAATCAAGCCGTTCGAGATAGAGGCGCGTCAGTTCGGTCGGCGTCGTCTCGCGGGCGCGCAGGCGGCGGCCAAGCTCCTCGACCGTCTGGTTGTGGATCTCGCCAGCCATGGCTACCCCTCCGCCCGGTAGGGCCGGAACGTGAAGTCCGGCTCGTCGGCATTGCGCAACGGATAGGCGCGCAGCTTGGCCGCCATCTTCAGGTGGCGTTCGGCGGTCTTACGCACCTCGTCCAGCGCGCCCTCGTCGCGCTCGTCCTGGATCAGCCCACGCACCTGCGCGACAATCGCCTCGACCAGTTCGGGGTCGACTGCGTCGTCGGCAGGTTTCGGTTGCTCGCTCATCTGTCCCCCTTTGGTTGATGGTGTTCGGCTATCACGTTCGGGGTAGTGTAGCAGCGCAACCCATCCGGTAGGGGCGGGGCACTGACCACCGGTTCCACCAAAACATAATACTGGGATGTGCTGCTGGTTTCGGCGTACGTA
>JBBECJ010000218.1:0-4021 GCA_040881885.1 Thermomicrobiales bacterium
CAATCGCCGCCCCCTGAACCACCCCCGCCACGGGCACGGATCGGCGGCTGACGCTCGTCAGCCGCCGATCCGTGTCTTATCCTTGGTTCCGTGGCAACGTACGTACAGCGTTGTCCGGATCAGGTTGGGAACTGGCGTGAGCAAGTTCGAACGGGCTGGTTCGCGCCGAGTTCGATTCAGACGATCCGTACCTTGGAGGAGTTCATGTCATCGTTCGTCCACTTGCACCTGCACACCGAGTACTCATTGCTCGATGGACTTGGTCGCATCGACGACTACATGACGAAGGCTCGCGAATATGGGATGCGCCATCTGGCCATCACCGATCACGGTGTCATGTACGGTGTCCTGGATTGGTACAAGGCCGCTCGCGCCAACGAGTTGTCGCCGATCATCGGCGTCGAGGCCTACCTGGCGCCCGACGGCATCACCGACCGCTCGCGCCGTAACTATCACCTGCTGCTGCTGGCGGAGAACGAGCGCGGCTACCGCAACCTGCTTAAGCTCTCCAGCCGCGCCAGCATCGAGGGCTACTATTACCGGCCCCGCGTCGACTTCGAGATGCTCAATGAGCTCCGCGATGGTGTGATCTGCACCTCGGCCTGCCTCGGAGGTCCGGTCGCTAACCCGTATCTCGACGGCAATGACGGCGAAGCTGAGCGGATGGCATCGACACTCAGCGAGATGTTTGGCCCCGACAACTTTTTTCTGGAAGTTCAAGATCACGGTATGGCCGACCAGCAGCGCGTCAATCGCAAGCTGGTCGATCTCGCCCGGCGAAAAAATCTGCCATTGTTAGCCTCGAACGATGTCCACTACGTTAATCGCGAGGACGCCCCGATCCAGGATCTGCTCGTCTGCATCCAAACGAACACAACCCTGGACGATCCGAAGCGGCTCAGGATGGAGTCCGACCAGCTCTATTTCAAGTCTCCACAGGAAATGGAGGCGATCTTTGGCGATCTCCCCGAAGCGATGTCCAACACCATTCGTATCGCCGAGCGTTGCGGGTTCGAGCTTGATTTCAACCGGCTGCACCTGCCGGATCCCGGACTTCCAGAAGGGAAGTCAGCTCAGGAACATTTGTCAGACCTGTGCTGGGCGGGGCTTGGCTCGCGGTACTCTGAGCTGACCGACGAGGTGCGCCAGCGACTTGAATATGAGTTGCACGTCATCGAGCAGACCGGATTCGGCGTCTACATGCTGATTGTGTGCGACTTCGCGCAGTTTGCCCGCGAGCAGGAGATCCCGTTTGGCGTGCGCGGATCGGCCGCCGCCAGCATCGTGCTGTACACGCTCGGCATCACCGACATCGACCCGATCGCGAACCGGCTCGTCTTTGAGCGCTTCCTGAACCTCGAACGACGTGAGATGCCCGACATCGACATGGACTTCGCCGACAACCGGCGCGGCGAGGTGATCGACTACGTTGCCCGAAAGTACGGCCATGACCGTGTCGCGCAAATCATCACCTTCGGAACGATGGGCGCGAAGGCGTCGGTCCGCGATGTCGGCCGGGCGCTGGCCTGGACGCCGAGCGACGTTGACCGGGTGGCCCGCCTGATTCCTTCGTCGCTGAATATGACGCTCGAACGGGCGTTGATCGAGAGCGGCGAGCTGCGCTCCCTGTACGAGTCCGACGAGCGATCGCGAACACTGATCGACAACGCGCGGCGATTGGAAGGAATCTCGCGTCACGCTGGCACGCACGCTGCCGGCGTCGTCATCAGCGCCGACCCGCTCGTTGAGCACGTTCCCCTGCAGCGGCCGTCGCGCGGCTCCGACGACGCGTTGCCGACAACCCAATTCAGCATGGAAAACGTGGCCGAGATCGGCCTGCTCAAGATGGACTTTCTTGGGCTGGCCAATCTGACAATCCTCGGCGAGGCCGTTTCAATCATCAAGCAAACGCGTGGCGAGTCGCTTGACCCAAAAGCCTTTTCGGACGGCGACGAAAAAGCCTACGCGATGTTGGCCAAGGGAGAAACATTTGGCGTGTTCCAGCTGGAGAGCACCGGCATGCGGCGTGCGATTCAGGAGCTCAAGCCGGAATCGGTGTCGGAGTTGGCCGCGATGGTCGCGCTCTACCGGCCCGGTCCGATGCAGCACATCCCGACGTTCTGCCGCGCCAAGCACGGGCGCGAGGAGATTCGATACCCGCATCCTGATCTGGCTGACGCCCTCGATGAAACCTACGGCGTGATCGTTTATCAGGATCAGGTGTTGCTGATCGCGCGCCAGTTCGCCGGCTACACGCTCGGCGAGGCAGACATCATGCGCAAGGCGATGGGGAAGAAGATCCCCGAGAAGATGCGCGCCGAACGCGAGCGTTTCAACGCTGGAGCCCGCGAAAAAGGCTATGAGAGCGACGACGCGGAGAAGATCTTCGACCTGATCGAGCCGTTTGCGGGCTACGCCTTCAACAAGGCGCACGCCGTCTGTTACGCGACGATCGCCTACCAGACTGCCTACCTGAAGGCGAACTACGCCGCCGAATACATGACGGCTGTGCTGCGGTTGGCTCCGAGTCACCCGGCAGGGACTGCCGAGCGCGTTGCGGCGGCCGTCGCCGAGTGTGGCAAGTTGGGCATCCCAATTTTTCCACCTGACATAAACCGAAGCGGCATCCAGTTCGACGTTGAGGAGGCCGATGCTGGCCGGGCCGGCATTCGGTTTGGGCTCTCCACGATCAAGAACGTTGGCGAGGCGACCGTCCGCGCCATTGTCGCCGCGCGAGACGCGCTGCCGGAGCGGCGCTTTGAGTCGCTTGAAGCTGTCTGCGACGCGGTTGACCATGCCCAGCTCAACAAGCGCGTGATGGAGAGTCTGATCCGGAGCGGAGCGTTCGATCAGCTCGGCGATCGCGCCGGCCAGCTCGCGCGCCTCGATCAAGCCTTGTCGGCTGCCAATGCGCATCAGCGAGCGATTGAACGCGGGCAGATGGGACTGTTCGGGAGCGCCATCGAAGCGCCACCGGCGGCGATCGTCGAGGCCGGCCAGGCGCAAACGATTCCGCTCAAGCAGCTTCTCGCCTGGGAGAAGGAGTATCTGGGCGTCTATCTCAGCGATCACCCGCTGAACGAAGTCGTCCACGACGCTCGTGAACGTCGCGAAAGCTTTCAGCTTGTCGCGGACATCGACACTGAGATGGTGGGGCAGTCCGTCCGGCTGTTGGGAATCATCGCCGGGATCCGTAAGATGACGACGCGCACCAATCGGACGATGGCTGTTGTTCAGCTCGAGGACCTCTCGGGTAGCGTCGAGGTCGTCTTCTTTCCTGAATCGTACGAGCGAGCCGCAGCGAATCTCAATGAGGACAGCGTCGTTGCGATTCGTGGGAAGGTAGATCCTCGCAACGACTCCTTCCAGGTGCTCGGCGACGACGTGAGCCGGTACGAAGTCATCGAACCAGAACCTGAGCCCGAGCGTCAGTACGTGTGCCTGGCGCTCAAGCCGACGGACGATGCCAACGCTGACCTGCGCCGGCTTGAACAGCTCGTCCAGCTCGTTCGTGGGCACTTCACAGGTGATGACGTGCTGTATCTGCGTATAGAGGTCGACGGGGCGCAACGGATGTTGCGTTCATCATTTACGATTGACGGGTGCGCTGAACTCGAACGCGCGATCAACGACATTCTCGGCCCCGACGCCTGCACGATCACGAGCAGCCACGCTCGCGTCCCGCTTGCACGCTAAGTGATAGCTCCGGGCCGTCGAACGCCAGCGGCGTTTCGCTTCAAATCGCCAATGGTTACAGGCTACATATCCCATTAGGTCTCAAACCTGCTCGGACATCCTCAAATGCGACGAAGGAGGGTTCGTTCACGCAAGCGGGTCGGGTTGTTGTTCAGGATCTCGTTGAGAAGGTCTCTGGGAATGCCGGCTCCGAGCGCGACCGACTGCTGAAAACTCGGTTTCAACAGATCAGAAGGATCGTGGGCGTCGCTGTTGACGATCATTCGAGCGCCGGACATCTGCGCCAGCCGCGCAACGTGCCCGTTCGTCAGCGAGTGACCCCGCC
>JBBECJ010000219.1:0-4019 GCA_040881885.1 Thermomicrobiales bacterium
CCGAAGCCGCGGCAGCGGTCGAGTCCGCCGAGTCCGCCGAGACCCCAGCCGAGGAAGCCGCTCCGGCAGCCGCGGTTGAGGCGAGCGAGGCGCCGGCAGCGACCGACGAGCCGGAGCGCCCGAGTGGCGATCCGGATGCGGCTTCCGAGAGCGCGGATGCCGAGGGCGCGGAGGCCGAAGAACCGGAGACGGACTAGGCGGCGCGGCTTGCGGCACGCCGCTCGGTCGATACGACCTGCGCTTGCAGTCGCTGGAGCATTGAGTAGGAGAGCGTCATGTCGCGTGGATTCAGTCGCGTCGTTCTGGTTGGTAATCTCGGTCGAGACCCGGAGATGCGCTACTCCCAGAATGGCACGCCGATCACCAATTTCTCGATCGCCGTGAACCGTCGCCGCCGCGGGCCGGACGGCAACTACGTCGACGAGACGGACTGGTACCGCATCACACTGTTCCGCAACCAGGCCGAGACATCGGCGGAGTGGTTGAAAAAGGGCAGCAAGGTGCTGGGAGAGGGCCAACTTCAGATTCGCACCTACACGGGTCAGGATGGCATTGAGCGCACATCGGTTGATGTCAATGCCGACAACTTCGTCAATCTGACTGCCCGTGATGAGATGGCTGGCGGCGGTTACCAGCAGCCACAGAGCGGTGGCTATCAGCAGCAGTCAGGAGGCGGACGTCAGGGCGGTGGCTATGACAATCAGCCGCAGGGTGCTGAGCGTGGCCAGGCGCCGCAGGGCGAGCGCCAGAAGCCGGAGCGTGACGCCGACGATTTCGACGATCTGGACGATGTCCCGTTCTAACCAATCACGGGACAACACGTTGAACATACTGGAGGGTTAGACACACGTGGCAGATGATCGAAACGAACAGTCTGGTGGCGATGAGCGTGGTGACGGACGTCCGCCACGCAGGTTTGGCGGCGGCGGTGGCGGCGGTAGCCGCTCGTTCCCGCGCCGGAAGGTTTGCGGCTTCTGCGTCGACGGCATCAAGCACGTCGATTACAAGGACGTGCCGAGGATGCGCCGTTTCATCTCCGAGCGCGGAATGATCGAGCCGCGTCGCAAGACCGGCACGTGCGCCAAGCATCAGCGCTCGCTGACGACGGCGATCAAGCGCGCGCGGCATCTGGCGCTGCTCTCCTTCACCGAGGGTGGCCGCGAGCCGCGCGACCGTGGTGGCCGTGGCGATCGTGACCGTGGGCCGCGTGGAGGTGGCCGGTTCGGCCGCGATCGCTTCGAGGGTGGCGACCGCGGCGGCGATCGGCCACGCTTTGGCGACGACCGTGGTGGCGACCGGCCGCGCTTCGACAGCGATCGTGGCGAGCCGCGCGCGCCGCAGGCTCCCGCGTCTGACACTGGTTCTGCTGAGTAACACCGAGGCCAGTCTGTCACCTGACAGGCTGGCCTCCTGCGTGCCCGCGCTGGCGTGCGCTGCTGGCGTATGCCCCCGGCATATGTCGCTAAACGTTCAGGGTGGCGTCTGATGTCCGCCGGCACGCTGACAGGAGCGAGAATCGTCCCATGATGGATCGAATCCGTAGCCGAGTCCGGCCTGATGCCGGTCAGCCCGCCATCGCACGCCAGCGGCGCACCTCACGCCGCGAGCGCGAGTTGCGGCAACGTCGGCTCCTTTATATCGGGACCGGAGTTGTGGGCGTCCTGGCCGTCCTGATCCTGATCGGTGGGGCCGCGTACCAGTACTACTTCTACCCACGCCAGGATCTGGCCTCGGTCAATGGAAAGGCGATCGAGCGCCGCGACTACTGGAAGGTGCGCAACGTCCAGTTGCGCCAGCAATTTGCCCAGATATCGCAGCAGTATCAGTTCGTCCCGGCCGACCAGCAGCCGGAGCTCCAACAGCGCCTGACCCTTATCTCGGAAGAGCTTGAAGATGTTGAGGGCGCTCCGGTGGCGTCCGACACGCTAGCGACGATGGTTGATGATCTGGTCGTCCTCCAGAACATGGACGAGATGGGCGTCACGATCAGTGATGAGGAAATGGAGCAGTTCATCTCCGAACAGTTCGCGCCGGTCCCGCTGACGGAGCCGACCGCGACGACGACGTCCGAGCCGACGGCGGCCGCCTGGGCCACCCAGACCAGCGAAGCGGGTCTGGCTGCCGCCACCGAGAGCGCCGAAGCGTCGAGCGCCGCCGCTGAGCAAACAGCGACGGCCCTTGGCTCGCCACCGGCCGAAACGACCGGCACGCCGGACGCGGCATCGACTGGCACGCCGGAAGCTGACGTGACCGGCTCACCCGGCGCGGACGAAACTGAACCCGCGACCGGGACTGCCGAAGCGACGACGGACGCAGGAGCAACTGGCACGCCGGAGACCGGAACGCCGGACGCCGAGGGATCACCCGCGGGATCTCCGACTGCCGAGGGAAGCCCAAGCCCGACCGTGACCGAGACGCCAAACGCCGAGCAGGCACTCTCGACCAGCGAAGCGATCTACGATCAGTTCGAGGAAAATTATCTCGACGAGGCGGACATGAGCCGCGACGACTACAAGCGGCTGATCGTCAAGCCGTCGCTGGCGCGCCAGAAGATCTCAACCCAGCTTAGCGACGCGGTTCCGACACGCGCGGAGCAGGTCCACGCCGTCCACATCCTGGTCGCGTCCAGCGACGCCGCCAATGAGGTCATCTCGCGGATCAACGGCGGTGAAGAGTTCGCGGACGTCGCCCGCGAGGTCAGCACCGACACCGGCACGGCCGGCACCGGCGGCGACCTCGGCTGGTTCCCGCGCGGGATCATGGTTGACGCGTTCGAGCAGTCCGCGTTCAGCATCGACGTGGACCAGATGTCCGAGCCGGTTCAGACTGAATTCGGCTGGCACATCATCAAGGTGCTTGAGAAGGAGCACGATCGTCCGATCGCGCTACCGACGCGCCAGCAGCTCCAAAGCGGCGTCTTCGTTGACTGGCTGACGGAGCGGCGTGGCGAGTCGGATATCGAGGCCGACATCGCCCTGCCTGAGCTTGAGCAGGACACTACCCAGCAGGACGGCTTCCAGGCGCCGCCCGAAGCGCCAATCCCGCCAACGCCGACCGTTCCAGTCGTTCCGACCACCCCGGCCGAGGGAACGCCGGAAGCGGATGGCGACGGAACGACGACGCCCAACGTGGACGAGACGCCGGAGGCGCCTTCGGACGCTACATCGATTCCGTAAGCGCGCGCCGCGCGGGGTTTCCGAACTCCGCGCAGCCGCTGTTGCCCATCGATCGAAGGTGCGAGAATCCTGACGGTCGATTCAGCCGGAATCCGTCGACGGTCCGGCGCTCACGGGTCGTTTTCCCGACGGTTGCCGGCCGCAACCTGGCACGGTGAAGAGTCGATGTCCAGTGATGATCGACGATTCCGTGACGACGACCGTCGCGACAGCCAACGATCGGGCCAGCCGCGCGCTGACGCAGGCGGATCGGGCGTAGCGCCACCGCGTTCGCCGCCTGGGTCGCGCGATGTCTGGCGCGCGTCGGCCAGCTTTGGCTGGCTGATCGGCGTCACGCTGTTGCTGCTGATCGGATCCGGGATCGTCCTGTTGCTGGCGCGGGTTCCGTCGTCGACCGGTGGGCAGAGGGTTGCCTGGGTCCTGATCGCGGTCGTTCTGACGGCGCTGGCAATCGGCGTCACCGTCCTGCTGCGCGCGTTACCAACGATGCGCTATCAGTTCGCTGATGATGCGCTGGTCGTTGAGTGGATTGGCAGGCAGCGCGTCGTCCCGCTGGCGGAGATCGAGGATGTCACGTTCGATCCTCACCAGCCGTTGCGGCTGCCGCGCTGGGAACCATTCTGGCCCGGCTACTACGTCGCGACCGTCCGGACGCCGTCCGGAACCTGGCACACCTGGGCCACCCAGCAGCCGCGCCGGCGCGTTCGGCTGACAACCGCCCACGGGATCGTCGCCATTTCACCCGAGCGCCCGGTGCGCTTCGTGGCCGAGCTGGAGCGGCGGCGCCGGACGGCGGGCCAGACGACCGTTCCGGACGCGAATGCCGCGCACGCTGACTCGCCG
>JBBECJ010000220.1:0-3989 GCA_040881885.1 Thermomicrobiales bacterium
ACATGGTTCCCACACGGGCGCAGGCGTTGGCGACCCGTGGCAAACGCACCTGTATCAAGAAGGCGCCTCACGGCGCGGGCCGGGACGGAGCCACGGCCCCTACGAGAAACGGTCAACCTCGCTGACCGAACGCCGGATTCTGTTACAATGAGCGATCACGATCCGGCAGCGGTTGGCGTGTACGTTCGCTGCCTGTATCGTTCGTTTATCGCAGCCATCATCCGCCGCACGGGCCGGCGCCCGGCAGGAGCAGTGCTTGGGGAATGTGATCGCACTGGCAAACCAGAAGGGTGGCGTCGGCAAGACGACGACGGCTCTCAATCTGGCCTGTTATCTTGCCTCGGCCGGTTACCGGACCCTCCTGATCGACCTCGACCCACAAGGCAACGCAACCAGTTCGCTCGGCGTCGCCAAGCGCGAGTTGCAGGCGTCCACCTACGATGTCCTGCTCAACGACGTGACCGTCGAATCGGCTGTCCTGCGGATGATCCGCCCCGGACTCGATCTGCTGGCCGCCAACAAGGAGCTGGCCGGGGCCGAGAAGGAGCTCAACGACCTGACTCGCCCGCACCACCGGCTGGCGCGGGCGATCGAATCCGTCCAGCAGCGCTACGACGTGACCGTCATCGACTGCCCGCCCTCGATGGGCCTCCTGACGCTGAACGGGATGACCGCCTCCGACAGCGTCATCATCCCGGTCCAGTGCGAATACCTGGCGCTGGAGGGGCTGGCCGAGATCTTCAACACGATCGAGCTCGTCCAGCAACGGCTGAACCCCAACCTGCGCATCCTCGGACTGCTGATGACGATGTTCGACTCGCGCACCCGCCTCGCGCTGGATGTCGTCAAGGATGTCCACCGCCTCAATCCCCGCCGCATGTTCAACGCCCTCATCCCGCGCTCGGTCCGGCTGGCCGAAGCACCCTCGCACGGCATGTCAATCTTCGAGTACGACCCCGCCTCACGCGGCGCGGACGCCTACCGCCTCTTCGGCGCGGAAGTCATCCAGCGGCTGGGGCTTGATAGCCAGTCAGCTAGTCAGTCTGTCAGCCTGTCAGCCGAGGACGGCAGAAAGACAGCATGATATCGTTTGTTATGTCGTGTGTTTCATATCTGTATTCGGTATTCATCGGAACGTCTAGTTACCGCAACCTGGAACAAGCTGACCACTGATCGGCTGACTAACTGACCGGCTGATAGCTAAAAGGAGGCAACGGTGAGCATTCTCGGAGACCCGCAGGCGCAGAAGATTGCCGGCGCGGAGAGCTTTGGGGCTGACGGCGTCGTCAGCGACAAGGTGATCGGCACCGGCCTGACGTTCGACGACGTGCTGCTCCTGCCGGCACAGTCGGACCTGATCCCCAGCCAGGCCGACACCAGCGCCTGGTTCACGCCCAACATCCGCCTGAGGATCCCGATCGTCTCGTCAGCGATGGACACCGTTACCGAGGCGCGGATGGCGATCGCTGTGGCCCGCGAGGGTGGCATCGGCGTCATCCACCGCAACCTCTCGATCCAGGACCAGGTCGCCGAAGTCGACAAGGTCAAGCGCTCCGAATCCGGCATGATCGTCGAGCCAGTCACGCTTGGCCCGGACGACATGCTGGCCGACGCCGAAGCCGTCATGGGTCGCTACCGCATCTCGGGCGTCCCGATTACGACGCCGGACGGCAAGCTCGTCGGCATCCTGACCAACCGCGATCTGCGCTTCGAGGACGACCTCGACCAGCCAATCCGCTCGTTCATGACCAGTCAGAATCTGATCACCGTCCCGGTTGGGACGACACTCGATCAGGCAAAGGAAATTCTCCACAAGCACAAGATCGAAAAGCTGCCGGTTGTTGACGATCACGGCTATCTCAAGGGGCTCATCACCGTTAAGGACATTCAGAAGAAGATCCAGTATCCGAACGCGACGACCGACGAACAGGGCCGCCTGCGGGTCGCCGCCGCCGTCGGCGTCGGGCCGGACGCACTCTTGCGCGCCGAGGCATTGATCGCGGCCAACGTCGATGTCATCGTCGTTGACACAGGTCACGGACATTCGCGAGGCGTCATCGACATGGTCAGGGAACTGAAGCGCACCTGGCGCGTCGAGGTCGTTGCCGGTAACGTCGCGACCGGCGACGCGACCGACGCATTGATCGAGGTCGGCGCGGACGCCGTCAAGGTTGGCGTTGGTCCCGGCGCGATCTGTACCACGCGCGTTGTGGCTGGCACTGGGGTGCCGCAGATCTCCGCGATCATGGATTCGGTGCGGGCTGCAAAGCGCAGCGGCGTCCCGATCATTGCTGACGGCGGTATTCAGTACTCGGGTGATGTCGCGAAGGCAATCGCCGCTGGCGCGGACTGCGTTATGCTCGGCGGATTGCTGGCCGGCACGGACGAGAGTCCTGGCGAAGTAATCCTCTATCAGGGCGAGCGCTACAAGGAATATCGCGGGATGGGTTCACTCGGCGCGATGAAGGCCCGCTCCTACTCGAAGGATCGCTACTCTCAACAGGACATCGATCAGGTGGCGAAACTCGTCCCGGAAGGGATTGAGGGCAGAGTTGCCTACAAGGGTCAGGTGTCGAACATCGTCTACCAACTCGTCGGCGGCCTCCGGGCGGCGATGGGCTACTGCGGTGCCGCCACGATCGACGACCTCAAGACCAACGCCCGCTTCGTCCGCATCACCTCGGCCGGCCTGCGCGAAAGCCACCCACACGACGTCGTCATCACCAAGGAAGCCCCGAACTACCGCGTCTCGTACTAACCGCGAGAACGACGTTCAACGCCGTCTGGTTGCGACCCAGGCGGCGTTGTCGTGTGTTGCAAACCCCTCCCCAACCCCTCCCCTGAAAAGGGAGGGGTTGGGGAGGGGTTTGCAACACACGACAACCAAACACGGAGACGCCACGTTCAATACCCAGCAGCAACCTCCGCCAGCCCGAACGCGATCCGCAAGCCCACATCGCCCGCGTCGCGATTCGCCAGCGCGACCGTCGTCACACGCCGGCCGCTGACGTTTGGGAAATGCAGCGCGCCCGTAGAGTAGCCCGGCCCGCCGCCGCCATGACCGGCAACCAGCCCGAACGACGACCCTGGATCGAGCATCACGCCCAGGCCGTAGGACGGCTCCACGAAGGGCGGGTGATCGCCCGGCACGCGGACGGGCCGCAACATCTCGTGCAGCAACTCCGGCGGAACCAGCCGTCCATCGAACACCGCCTCGATGATCCGCGCCAGCTCCGGCGCGGTCGAGATCACGACGCCGTGCGACACCCAGCCCGAATCGTAGCGCGGCGTGACATCGACCAGCGGCCCAGCCGGATCGAGCCAGGAGCTGTAGCCCGGCGTCAATGCGACAGCATCCCCCAACGACTCAGCGACGAACGTCTCCGTCAACCCGAGCGGTTCGACGATGTGCCGCGCGACCGCCTCGCGCAGGCCGAGGCTGGTCACCCGCTCAACCAGCAGCCGGATCGTCAGGTAGCCGATGTTCGAGTACGCCCAGCCCTCGCCCGGCGCGAACAGCAGACCGCGCGACAGCGTCCGTTCCAGAAACTCGGCCGACGACCACGCGTCCTCCGAATGCGCCCGGACCGCCGCCGCATACTCCGGCATCCCGCCGTAATCCGGCAGACCCGCCGTGTGATTCAGGATCTGGCGAACCGAAAGCGGCGTCCCCAGCGGATACTCCGGCAGGTACTCCTGAACCGCCCGATCCAGCCCAACCTCCCCGCGCTCGACCAGCCGCAACGTGACCGCCGCCAGCAACGTCTTCGTGACGCTGTAGATATAGAAGCGCGCGTCAGCCGCGAGCGGTTCCACACCCGCAAGGTCGCGCGATCCGACGCCGCCACTGAACGCGACCTCCCCGTCAACGATGACCGCGACGGCAACGCCAGGCGTCTGCGCATCCCGAAGGCGACTCTCGACAGCATTTCTCACGGCGACCTAAACATCATCGTTCGTCATCTAACGGTGTCCAACACTGTTCGAGC
>JBBECJ010000221.1:0-3949 GCA_040881885.1 Thermomicrobiales bacterium
CGCGTCGATGCTGCCCGGCGGACTCGGCGCGGCCGAGCTGTCAGTGGCGGGTTTGTTGTTAGTGTCAATTGATGATCCCGCGATGACGTCCACGCTGGCCGGGACGGCGACACTTTTGATTCGGTTCGCGACACTCTGGTTCGGTGTGTTGATCGGGGTTGTCGCCCTCTCGCGTGTTTCCGTTTGGGCAAGTAACCTTGCGGCAGCCGAACCCGAACCTGCCCGACCAGTGACACGATGATTCGCGGCACGCATCGCCCGCGTTCGATTGACAGGAAGACATGAGCGAGCAATCAGCCGAGACCCGCGCCTGCCCGACCTGCGGCAGCACGATCCCTGCGATGGCTCGCTATTGTCCGAGCTGCGGAACGCGGCTCAATCCGACCGCCGCCTACTCCGCCGACGACTTCGAGGACGCGTTGGCTGATGTGCTGGACGAGCCGGATGACGAGCAGCCGACCGCGCCGGACTCCCTGACCGTCGCGCCGGACGAACCTACCGCCGCGCTTCCACCAATAAACGAAACGGCAACCACCGAACAGCCTGAATGGACGGCGCGAGCGAGCGACTGGGTCGAACCGACCGCCGGAGCCGGGTCGTGGACGGCGCCACCACCAAGCATGACCGAGGTCAAGCCGCGCGGCAACCGGACGCTCTGGATCGTGCTGGCGATCGTCGGTTTCATCGTCTTCTGCTGTTGCGGGGCATTCTTCGCGCTCTTCGCGATTGACGCGAGCACTTCTGCTTTCCAAGACGACATGTCACGCCTTGCGATGCACCGGTTTCGATAATCCTGTAACCGAAACGCCCCGGGTCCTTTGATCCGGGGCGTCGTTCGCGTCGCGTGTGAGATTAGCTTTCGTCGCGGCGGATGAAGCCTGGCCGGCGGGAGTCGCTCGGGCGGCCGTCGCTAACTGAAGCGGCTTCCGGCTGGCGCTGAACTTCGGGACGCGGTCCCTCGGATCGTGGCCCTTCCGGTCGCGGGCCACGGTCCGCACGGTCGAAGTCCGGACGCGGGCCGCGATCGCCGTCGCGGCGAGGACCACGATCACCGTCGCGGCGCGGGCCGCCGAAGCCGCCTTCACGTGGCTGGCGCGGGGCGGGCATTTCGCCGGTGATCGCCGTCCGGCGTGACGCGTCGATCTTGCCGTCATTGCGAACGGCGGTCACGACCACTTCAAGCATATCGCCAACCTGGACGGCGTCCTCGACCTTTTCGACGCGCTCGGTGCCGAGTTGTGAGATGTGGACGAAGGCGTCCTTGCCCGGCGCGATCTCGACAAATGCTCCGACTGCGATTATCGTCTTGACCGGGCCGGTCAGCCGGTCACCGACCGACGGCGTGTAAGTGATGCGCCGGATCTGGTCGGCGGCGGCGTCGGTGGCTTCCTGGCCAACGCCGCTGATGTAGACCATGCCGTCGTCCTCGATGTCGATCTTGGTGCCCGATGCTTCCTGAATGGCGCGGATCACCTTGCCGCCCGGGCCGATCACGGCGCCGATCTGGTCCGGCGCGATCTTGACGGTTACGATGCTCGGCGCGAAGACAGACTGCGTGCCGCGCGGCGCGCTGATCGTTTCCGCCATCTTGTCGAGGATGAACAGCCGACCAGTCAGCGCCTGCTGCAACGCCTCACGCATGATCTGTGTCGTGATTCCGCGCACCTTGATGTCCATCTGAATTGCCGTCACGCCCGTCCGGGTGCCGGCAACCTTGAAGTCCATGTCGCCGAGCGCGTCCTCCAGCCCCTGAATGTCGGACAGGATACGGTAGCGTCCGCTCTCATCGGTGATGAGACCCATGGCAACACCGGCAACCGGCGCCTTGATCGGAACGCCGGCGTCCATCAGCGCCATCGTGCTGCCGCAGACGCTCGCCATTGAAGACGAGCCGTTCGACGACATGATCTCAGAGACCAGGCGCAGGACATACGGGAACTCGGCCTGCTCCGGCAGGACGGCCAGCATTGCACGTTCCGCGAGGGCCCCGTGGCCGATGTCGCGCCGGGACGGTCCGCGTAGCCGCCGCACCTCGCCGACGCTAAACGGAGGGAAGTTGTAGTGGTGCATGTAGCGCTTGGATGTCTCGAGGCCGAGGCCGTCGAGCATCTGGTCTTCCTTGGTCGAGCCAAGCGTCGCGACAGTCAGTACCTGCGTCTGGCCGCGCGTGAAAACCGCCGATCCGTGCGCGCGCGGCAGGTAGCCGACCTCGCTCCAGATCGGTCGGATCTCGTCCGGCGTGCGGCCGTCAGGACGGTCGCCGCGCTCGATGATCGCGCTTCTGACGGTGGCCTTGACGAGGAACTCGAAGGCAGCCTTGGCCTTCTTCTCGGCGGCGGCTGCGTCGTCACCCGCCTGCGCAACAAAGTGAGCGACGACCTCACGCTTGAGCGCGGCTGTCTTTTCCAGACGCGCTTCCTTGTCGGCGTTGAAAACGGCCTCGTCGAGCCGCTTGCCGAGGAAGTTGCTCATCGCGCTGAGGTGTGCCTCGTCCTTCGGGGTCATCGTCACTTCGCGCTTTGGCTTCCCGACGCGCTGCTGTAAGCGGTTCTGTGCCTCCACCAGCAATTTGATCTGCTCGTGGGCCAGAGCGATGCCGTCGACGAGCACATCCTCCGGGACCTCCCGGCACTCACCCTCGACCATCATGATGGCGTCGATCGTCCCGGCGACGACGATGTCCATCATGCTCTCTTCGAGTTCGGCGTGAGTCGGGTTCACGACGAGCTCGCCGTTGATGTAGCCGATCCGAATACCGCCAATCGGTCCCTGGAAGGGTACCTGGGAGATCGTCAACGCGGCTGAAGCGCCATTGATCGAGAGAATGTCGGGGTCATTCTGCTGATCCGTCGAGAGAACGGTCGTCATGACCTGAACCTCGTTGCGATAACCGCTTGGGAAGAGCGGGCGAAGTGGGCGGTCGGTGAGCCTGGCCGTCAACACGGCGTGTTCGCTGGGTCGTCCCTCTCGCTTGATGAATCCGCCGGGAATCTTGCCGGCAGCGAACATCCGCTCTTCGTAATCCACCGTCAACGGAAAGAAGTCCATTCCCTCACGGGCTTCGCTTTCGCCTTCGGCGGTCGAGAGGACAAGGCTGTCACCGTATCTGACGGTGACGGCGCCGTCCGCCAGGCCGGCAATCTTGCCGGTTTCGAAGATCATGTCGCGCCCGGCGATTGTGACGCGCTCTTCAATGACGTTGGGTCGATCGTTCATGGGTATGTGTGTTCCTCACATTTACTGAGACGCGAGACCGCATCCCGGTGTGCTGCAACACTCGTTGTGCAGCTTCGGCGCCGCTGTGAGAGTTAGGGACTGGAGTGTGACGCCGTCATGCGTCGGCACACTTCAGTTCCTAACACTCAACCTGGCGGCAGATGATCAGGACCTACGTTTCGGGCGTGCTTGTCAGACATCTCCTTCCGGTTCGACGCGAGGGGATCCGGACACGAAGAGGCCCAGGGAATGTTCCCCTGGGCCTGAGGGAAGCGGACTGAATGGCTGGACTGTTCTGGCAAAGTGATCGTGGATGTTGTCCAAACCTGCCTTATTGATGCGACGTCGCCTAGCGGCGCAAGCCGAGCCTGACGATCAGGGCACGATATCGATCGGTGTCCTTCTCGCTGAGGTAGGCGAGCAGCCGACGGCGGCGGCCGACGAGCTTCAGCAGCCCGCGGCGCGAGTGATGATCGTGCGCGTGCTCACGCAGATGTTCAATCAGACCGTTGATACGCTCGGTCAGCAGCGCAATCTGGACTTCCGGCGAGCCAGTGTCGGTATCGTGCGTCCTGTATGACTCGACGATGTCGTCCTTCTGAGTCTTCTGAAGTATCATACGGCGTGTAGCCTCCCTCATCGTTACGGCCCAGTTCAGCCCACCGTAACGTTACGCATTCACCTCATAACCATAACAGAAACAGCCGATCACCGCAATTGTCGGAAGGCATTT
>JBBECJ010000222.1:0-3922 GCA_040881885.1 Thermomicrobiales bacterium
CCAGCGCGTTGGCGAGGGCACGGCCCTGCCGGGGCTGAAGCTGCCGACGTTCGGACAGGGCCGCAACCCGATCGACTCCTTCATCCCGGTCGCGCGGATCGCCGACATGCTGCTGAACCCCGGCCTGCCGTTCGACTACAATGGCGGGCGCTACAGCTACCCGGACATTCGCCTGATCTACTGGGCCGGCGGCAACCTGTTCCACCAGCACCAGCAGCTCGGCAAGCTGCGCCGTGGACTGGCGCGGGTGGACACGATCGTCGTCCACGAGCCGTTCTGGACAGCCTCCGCCCGCCAGGCCGACATCGTCATCCCCAGCACGCTAACGCTCGAACGCAACGACATCGGCTGCTCGGTAAACGACGCCTGGCTGGCCGCGATGCAGGCCGCCATTCCGGCTCACATGCAGGCGCGCAACGACTACGACAGCTTCGCGGACCTGGCCGGCGCGCTCGGCGTCGGCGACGCCTTCACCGAGGGCCGCGACGAGATGGGCTGGCTGCGGCACATGTACGCGACCTGGCGCGACGACATGGCCGCCCACGGCCACCAGTTCCCCGATTTCGACAACTTCTGGGCCGAGGGCTACCTGGAGCTGCCGTTCGACGAGAGCAACGTCCTCTTCTCCGCCTTCCGCGCCGATCCCAGCGGGGCGCCGCTGACGACGCCATCGGGCCGGATCGAGCTGTTCTCGGAGACGATCGCCGCCTTCAACTACGACGACTGTGGCGGTCATCCGGCCTGGCACACGCGCCAGGAATGGCTGGGCGGCGAACGCGCCGGCCAGTTCCCGTTGCTGCTGATCGCCAACAACCCGAAGGCGCGGCTGCACAGCCAGCTCGATGTCGGCGAGTACAGCCAGGCCTCGAAGATCCAGGGCCGCGAGCCGCTGCGCATCCGGCCCGACGCCGCCGCCGAGCGCGGTCTGGCCAATGGCGATGTCGTGCGCGTCTTCAACGACCGGGGCGCGTTCCTGGCCGGTGTCGTCCTGAGCGACGATCTGCGGCCGTCCGTCGTCCAGATCTCGACCGGCGCCTGGTATGACCCGCTCGATCCGGCTGACCCGGACAGCCTCTGCGTCCACGGCAACCCGAACGCGCTGACGCTCGACGCCGGCACGTCCTCACTCGCCCAGGGCTGCGCCGGCCAGCACGCGCTGGTCCAGATCGAACGCTGGGACGGCCCGCTGCCGCCGATCAGCGTCCTCGGACCACCACGGGTCGTGATGCGTGACGCGTGATACGGAAGACGCCCACATCACGCATCACGCGTCACGCATCACGACCCTGCCGCCTCAACAAACGCGTTCGTGAACGCCTCGTTCACGTCGACATCCTCTTCGAGCAGGCCGGTCTCGCGCAGCCAGTCGTGGTAGGTCGTCCAGCGCTCCTCGGTCTGGGTTCCCCAGGCGACGGCGCCGCCGTCGGTCCAGAGCGGGACGATCAGATCGATGCCTTCGCGCTCGACCTCTTCGGCTGTCTCCGGGTAGGCCGTCATCAGCGCGTCGACAGCCGCGGTCATGTCGGCCGCCGCCGCTTCGTAGCCGCGCTGGAGGGCGCGGACAAAGCCTTCAACGACCTCGGAGTTGTCCTCGGCGAACGCGTCACCGGTCACCATCAACAGCTCATAGTAGTCCGGGACGCCGTGGTCCTGGACGTTCATCGCGACGACCGGGTTGCCCTGCTGTTCGGCCAGGATCGACTCATGCACGAAGTAGCCGCCGATGATCGCGTCGACGCTGCCGCCCAGCAGCGACGGCATCAGGTCGAAGCCGACGTTGACGACCTCGACATCGTCCAGCGACAGACCCGCGTCCCCAAGGATCGCGCCGAGCATCGCCTCGTCACTCGGGACGCCGGTCACGCCGACCGTCTTGCCCTCCAGGCCGGCCGGGTCGCTGATGCCGGATGATTCGAGCGCCATGATCGTGTTCAGCGGGTGCTGGACGAGCGCGGCGATCGACTGGATCTCGAGCCCCTGCGAGCGGGCATACAGCACATCGGCCTGATACGAGATCGTGAAGTCGTCCTCGCCGGTCGCGACGAGCTGGAGCGCCGTCGTCGGGTCGGCCGGCACCTGAACGGTGACATCCAGCCCTTCCTCCTCGAAGTAGCCGTTCTCGATTGCCATGAAGATGCCGGTGTGGTTGCCCCACGGGTACCAGTCGAGCGCCAGCGAAATCTCGGTCATCTCGCCGCTGCCGGCCGTCGTCGGGCTGGCATCGGTCGTGGGGCTGGCAGCCGTCGTTGCCGGCGCGTCGGTTCCGGTCGCGGCCGTCGCTGTCGGCTCGTCATCCTCGTCGTCGCCACAGGCCGCGACGAGCGTCATCAGCAGGATGGCGATCAGCAGCAACGCGGCGATTCGTCGTGGCCGACGTGTACGTTTCATGTCTCTCATCTCCTCCTCGATTCCCAGGTGAGCCGTTATCAGTTTCGTGTCCTCATTGAGCGTTCGAGGCGCGACAAACCCCTCCCCTGCGAGGAGAGGGGCTTTTGACCCGTGTGATCCGAGAGCCCCTCTCCTCGCAGGGAGGGGTTCGGGGTTTGTGACACCCAGCGAGCGTAAGAGGAGCCACCCATCACCCACCCCGCCGCTCCGCTCTCCGCCACGGCAGCGCCACCCGTTCGGCCAACGCGACCAGCGCGAAGAGGGTGACGCCTAGCGCCGCCGCGACGAAGACGGCCGCGTAGAGGCGCGGCGTCTGGAACTGCGAGGCCGAGCGCGTCATCAGGTAGCCCAGCCCGCTCGATGCGCCGACCCACTCGCCGACCAGCGCGCCGATCACCGACCAGGCGGCGGCGATCCGTGTGCCTGAGACGAGCGACGGCAACGCGGTCGGGACGCGGACGATGCGCATGATCTGCCAGCGGCTGGCGCCCATCGACCGCAGCAGGGCCAGCGCGTCAGTGTCGGCGGCGCGCAGGCCGTCGACCATGCTGACGACGATCGGGAAGAAGCAGGTCAGGACAACGACGATCACCTTCGGCGTCATCCCATACCCGAACCAGATCAACAGGATCGGCGCGAGGGCGATGATCGGCACCGCCTGGCTGGCGACGAGGCCGGGGTAGACCGACCGCTCGACCAGACGCGACGACGCGATCGCAACCGCCAGCAGGACGCCCAGCAGGAACGCCAGCGCCAGCCCAAGCAGCATCTCCTGCAACGTCGTCCAGGTGTGGCCCCAGATCAGCGCCCGTGATGTCACCAGCTCCCGGCCAACCTCGCTCGGTTTGGGGATGAACCAGCTTGGCGTGTCGCGCAGCTGGACGATGACCTCCCAGGCCAGCAACCCAAGCGCCAGCGCCAGCAGCGGCACGAGCCAGCCGAGGACGACGCCCATCTCCGGCCGACGGCGCGGCGCGGCCGGACGGGAGCGCTTGGCCTCCGGCAAGGCGCGGCGACGGGTCAGGCCGGTCATGGCAGGCTCCCGGCCAGCGCGACCTCGTCGTGCAGCGTCTCCAACAGGGCCGCCTTCTGAGCGACGAACTCCGGATCGCTGATCATGGCCGGCGTCCGTGGCCTCGGCAGGCGGACCGGCTCAACCAGCTTGATCCGCCCCGGCCTGGCCGTCATGACGACAACCCGGTCGGCCAGCAGCAGCGCCTCCTCGACATCGTGCGTTACCAGCAAGATCGAGCGGCCCAGCTCGTCCCAGAGGTCGAGCAGCCATTCCTGCATCGAGCGGCGCGTCAGCGCGTCCAGCGCCCCGAACGGCTCGTCGAGCAGCAGCGCGTCACGCTCGGCCAGGACGGTGCGCAGGAAGGCGGCACGCTGGCGCATCCCGCCGGAGAGGGCGGACGGGTAGTACTCGCCGAAGCCGGCCAGCCCGAAGCGCGGCAGCAAGGCACGCGCCCGCTCGCGCGCCTCGCGCTTGCCGACGCCGGCAACCTCCAGGCCGAGGACGGCGTTGTCGAGCACT
>JBBECJ010000223.1:0-3920 GCA_040881885.1 Thermomicrobiales bacterium
CCGACGACCGGCGGCGAGCCAACGCCGACGGTGGCCGTCGCCGTTGAACCAGCGCCGACTGGAGACACCGGCGGACAAACCGGCGAACCGACGCCAACGGCCGCGACCGCCACCGAAACCGAGATCGCGATCCCCGACGCCGTGCCGATCGTCGTCTTCTCGGCAAATCGGGGTGGCGTCCACGATTCGCAGATCTTTTCGATGGGAATCGATGGCAGTGAGCAGCGCCAGATCACGTTTGCGCGTGGCCACTCATGGGGACCGCGTATCTCACCGGACGGCAGCCGGCTCTTTTTCTCATCGGTCGCTCCAGGCGAGCATCAAAGCCACGACGCCGCCGGCGGCGGCACAACCGGCACCGGCAACCACGATATCTACGTCGCCGACCTGATGGGCTCGACCGTCACCGATCTGGCCACCACGAACATCGTGAATGTGACCGCCGGACAGACGACCTGGGACAACGGCTGGTCCTGGTCCCCTGACGGGGAGACGATTACCTTCACGACCGACCGTGACGGCAACTGGGATATCTATTCGATGTCAACCAGTGGCGCCGATGTTCAACGTCTGACCGATGACGCCGCCCAGGACGGCTGGCCCGCCTGGACGCCAGATGGCACGCGGATCGTCTTTGCGTCGGATCGTAGCGGCAACTGGGAGATCTACATCATGGACGCCGACGGCTCGAACGTCCAGCAACTGACCGACCGGACTGACACGACCGATCTCTTCCCGGAAGTGTCGCCGGACGGGAAGCGAATCGTCTTTTCTTCACAGGTAGCCTCTGTGAACGAAGGCGAGATCTACGTCATGAATATCGACGGCAGCGAGGTCACGCGCCTGACCAACACCGCCGCGCTGAACAACATGCCGTCGTGGTGTCCGTCTGGTGAACAGATCGTCTACACGTCCGATCAGGCCGGCAACGAGGATATCTACATCATGAACGCCGACGGTTCAGGCGTGACACGCCTGACCGACGATCCCGGCGAGGACACGACGCCATATTGCGCCTACATCGCCACCGGCACTGAGTGACGAACGACATGCGTAGCGGAAGAGCGTTCGTGTTTCACTACGCGGGCGCTCCCAGTGGGGCGACAGTCGCCGATGTCAGCACCGGCATCGCGATCCCATGTTCGATGAATGTCTGCCTGATCCGCAGCCGCAGTTCGCGCTCGACCATCCACTGCTGGAGCGGCTCGGTCTTGACCAGAATCCGGAATGTGACGCCGGTCACGCTGATGGCGCTGATGCCGAGGATCTGCGGCGGCTCCAGGATCTTGCCGCCGATCAGCGGGTCGGACTGGATCGCGTCGAGCAGCTCGTGCAACAGGGCCAGCACGCGCGCGTCGTCCACATTCGAGGCAGTCTCGATGTCGATGACGGCCCGTGACCAGCCTTTCGACTGATTCTCGACCGTGCGGATCTCGCCGTTGGGAATGACGATCTGCGCCCCATTCGTGGCGCGCATCACGGTCCGGCGCAGGCTTACTTCCTCGACCGTTCCCGACGACGCGCCGACGACGATCACATCGCCAACCGCGTACTGATTCTCCATCAGGATGAAGAAACCATTGATCGTGTCCTTGATCAGGCTCTGGGCACCAAGACCGATCGCGAGTCCGGCGATACCGGCGCTGGCGATCAGCGGCGCGATCTCGAGCCCCAGGCTGGACAGGACCATCATGCCGGCGATGATGAAGACGACGAATCTGCCGGCTGACTCGATCACGTTCGCGAGCGTCTGCGCCTTCTGCTGCAACTCACGCGGCGTCTGGTCGTGCGCCGACAACACCCGTTCGACAACCTTCTGGACGAACGTGCGCAACACGCGCAGGATGATGATTGCGACGATGACAACGACGACGATCGAAATCGTCGCCTGGATTGCCCCCTCCGCGTGCTCGCGCAGCCGGTCGAGCACATCGTCGCGGGTAACGGCAGCGATCTGTTCGATGACCCCATCGACCGAAATGCTCAGCACAGTCGCCAACACCCTTACCGTCAGTCGGACCTCAAAGCCGGGGCCGCTGGACCACACTCTACGCCAATCCCGTGTCACTAGCGTAGCAAATCGGATCCCGCCAGGCGCTCACCATATGCGACGGCTGGATCGCAACGCTGTTCAGTTCGCGGAACATCGAGTACTGTGCGCGCAGGCCAGCATGTTCTGGATTCCCGATTCCCGCGAAGGAGCTTGCGATGGATGCGCGCGCGGAGTTGCGTCGGAGTCTTGACCGTAGGGATGACGAGTTCGTTGAGTTGTGCAAGGCACTCATCCAGCGACCCAGTGAGAACCCGCCGGGAGACACCGTCGAGGTCTACGGCTTCGTCTCGAGCTACCTGCACGCACGCGGAATCGAGTTCCAAACACTGGCGCCGCAATCGACGATGCCGAACCTCGTCGCCTCGTTCGAGGGCGAGGCCGGAGCCGGACCGCATCTGGTCCTCAACGCGCACCTGGATGTCTTTCCGGCTGGCGATCGCCAGCGTTGGTCGGTGGACCCGTTCGGTGGGGTTGTCCGCGACGGCCGTCTCTACGGGCGCGGCGCGAACGACATGAAGGCCGGTGTCACGGCCGCGCTGATCACCTACGTCACGCTCTCGGAGCTACGCGAGCATCTGTCGGGCAGGCTGACGTTGACGCTCGTCTCCGATGAGGAGACGTTTGGCCCGTGGGGAGCGCGCTACGTCATCGAGCACGCCCCGGTTACCGGCGACGCGCTCTTGAGTGGTGAGCCAAGCACCCTCCAGACCGTCCGCTTCGGCGAGAAAGGTCCGTGTTGGGTCGAACTGACCGTCCAGACCGAGGGTGGCCACGGCGGTTACCCGCACGTCTCGGCCAACGCGATCCGCGAGATGGCCAATCTGCTGGCCGATCTCGACGAGTTGCGGGCGATGGACGTCCCGATGACGGCCGAGATACGGACGACGCTCGAACAGGGTCGGGCGATTCTCGACCGGCAACTTGGGGCGGGAGCGACCGACACGCTGATGGCGGTGACAGCCAACATCGGCGTCATCGAGGGTGGCGACAAGGTCAACATGATCGCCAATCGTTGCCGGGTCGAGCTGGACCTGCGTTGCCCGGTCGGTCTGACGCTCGACGATCTCCTGGCCGCGCTGGACCAGATCGTTCAGCGGCATCCCGGCGCGAGCTGGCGCGTCATCAACGCAAGCCCGCCGAACGTCTGTGATCCAGAAGCGCGCATCTTCGCGTTGATCAAGAACAACGCTGAGCAGGTGCATGGAACTCGTCCGGTTCCCACGATTTCGCTGGGCGGCACTGACGCGCGCCTCTGGCGGCTGCGTGGCGTCCCGGCTGCCGTCTATGGGCCGACGCCGCACAACATGGGCGCTCCTGACGAATACGTCCTCGTCAATGAGCTGGTCGCGACCGTCAAGACGCACGTGCTGACGGCCTGGGACTACCTGACTGGAGATCAGGCGTAGCGATGCTCCGACCACCTCCCCACGAGGTCAGCCGGTATCCGCTACGAGTTCGGTTGGTCCAGTTTTCGCCTGAAGCGCCGCGAACGCCGCCAACACTGAGACCAGGACAATTGTCCAGAGGACCGGCGTGTACGAGCCGGCCAGACCGAGCAGGACACCGGCGGCGACGGGCGCGATCCCGCGCGCGATCGTAATGTAGAAGGCGAGGACGCCGCTGATCGTGCCGTAGTTGGCCGTCCCGAACAGGTCCGCGACCAATGCCGCCCGCGCCGGCGTGATCGCGCCAAATCCGGCTCCGAACAGGACGACAAACGTGAACACGCCCGTCTTGCCAGGGATCAGCAACAACGCCAACAGCGCGGTCACCTGGAGTGAGAAAATCAGCGCCGTGACATAATGGCGCGGAATCCGTCCTCCCAGCGGCGTGAACACGAGCCTCCCCGGCAGCGCGAGCAGCCCGA
>JBBECJ010000224.1:0-3848 GCA_040881885.1 Thermomicrobiales bacterium
TAAAGGGCGGCAATCGACTCCAGCGTCTCGCCGACGGCAACTTCGTGGATGACGCCATCGTACGGCGGAACCGTCACGAGCGTGCCGGCCGGAAGCGGCATGCCAGGGTCTTCGATGCCGTTGGCCCAGACCAGCGTCGAGACTTCCAATCCCCACTCGGCGGCGATGTCGATCAGTGTTTCGCCCTCGGCAGCCTCGACCTGGATGATGCCCAGACTGGCCGGGTCAACGATGCTGTCGTCAGGCATGTCAGTGGCCTCTGGATCTTCGCCACCAGCCGGTTCGTCGGTCGCTTCAGCTTCCTCGGTGTCATCGGCGGCGCCGGTCGCGCCGTCCGGCGCCTCGGTCGCGGTTGTGCCGGAACCCTGGGTTGCGGTTGAGGCGGCCCCGCCCTCGCCGGGTCGCTGGGTCGCGCTGCCGGCCACGCTTGTGGCGGTCGTTGTGCCGTTTGCGCCGATGCCAGGCTGTCCGTCGTCGTCGTCACCATCCCCGTTGCCGGCCAACGCGAAGTAGGCGAAGGCAAGGACGGCGACCGCAAGGGCGGCTGCCGGCAGCACCTTCTGCCAGGGAATCTGCTGGGTTGGGGCGCCAATCACCGATGGTGGCGCGGAGCGGACATCGACCGCGCGCGAGGACACCTCCGAGCCGGGGAACGGCAGTGGGAAGTCGGCATACTTCGGTGACCAGGCAAAGCGAGGAATGAGCGGGGAGAGCGTAGCCCCGGACCGCCCAGCCGCGCTGGACGCGCTCATTGATGGAGGCCGAGCAGTCGGCGCGCTGCCCCACTGGCTGCCGCCCGACGAGCTGCCTCCCGGCTGTAAGCGTTGATCTCGAGCGTCCACACGACTACTCCGTCCCCAGGTTCATCGGCCCTCGCGCGTGGCGCCGGCCCCCTGTTTCAACCCCACCGGATCGCCGAGGAACCCGCGCGTAGGGTGTCCGTACACCTGTGACCAGCATAGCATCTTGCTTGCTCTTGGTCAATTTTTCCTCGCTGTCACAGGTCGGGCCAGATGGTTGACGAGAATCCGCATGTGTACGTACATCTCAATGACAGAAGCCGCCCGCTTGGCGACAATCTGTCACAGAATGAGACGATGCGCGATCGCGCACGAAATGTCAACACCGACGCACTGCCGGAACAATCCACCCTCACGCGATGCGTCTCTCGCCGATCCATCCGACTGTATGTACGTACACTATTGTCGCCAAGATCGGGAATTCGCGTAGATCGCATCCTCAATTTGCGTGCCATAGCGCCCCTTTATCCAACGTGCTAGTCTCCCGCAACTACGGCATCCGATAACGCCAGGGAGGATGGTAGCGAAATGGCAGTCTTTACACGGACCGAAATAGGTGTTCTGCGCGAGCGCGTCAAGCAGGCGATCGCGAACGAGCGCGAGCATCTGGTCGAGGTCGCCGAGACGATCCGCGTCAACCCGGAGATCGGTTACGAGGAGCGGATGGCCTCGCAACTGCTGGCCGACCAGCTCCGTGAGGCCGGCTTCGAGGTTGAAAAGCCTTATAAAGGAATAGAGACGGCTTTCCGCGCCACCCGCAAGGGCGGAGCCGGCGACGGTCCAACCGTCGCGATCCTGGCTGAGTACGACGCGCTGGCCGGGATCGGGCATGGCTGCGGCCACAATCTGATCGGCGGCTCCGGGCTGGCGACCGCGATCGGCCTCGGCGCCGTCATCGATGAGGTCGGTGGGACGGTCGTCATTATGGGGACACCCGCCGAAGAGGGCGGCGCCGGCAAGATCCGAATCGCCGAGAAGGGCGGCTTCGACGACATCGACGCTGCCCTGATGATCCACCATGCCGGCGACAAGACCGGCGCGCCGCTGCAATGGCCGCAGGGCACCTGCCTGGCGGTGACCGACATCAGCTTCGAGTTCTTCGGCAAGCCATCGCACGCGGCGGCCGACCCGGAAAACGGCGTCAACGCCCTCAACGCCGTCATCGAGACCTTCAACGGGATCAATGCGCTGCGCCAGCACATCGTGATGGACGCCCGCATCCACGGCATCATCACGCACGGCGGCGACGCTAGCAATGTGACGCCGAAGTACGCCAGGGCCGCCTTCCTCGTGCGGGCCGCGACCCAGTCATACGTCGCGGAACTGACCGAGAAGGTGCGCAACATCGCCAGAGGCGCGGCCCTGATGACCGGCACGGAGCTGAAGATCGAGGAGGGCACGCTGCACGCCGACATGCGCCCGTCCTACGTCCTCGGCGAGAAGTACCACGCCAACATGCAGGATGTCGGGCTCGACCTGAGCCAGGGACGTGACGGGCGCGGGATGCACTCGACCGACTTCGGCGACATCTCCTACCGGCTGCCGTCGGTGACCGGCTCGTTCGCGATCTCGAAGACGCCGATCCCCGGCCATTCGCAGCAGGTCGTTGACGCCTCCGGCAGCGACTTCGGCTACGACCAGTACATCAAGGTCTCGGCCGCGATGGCGTTGACGGCGCTCGACATCCTGACCGATCCGGAACTTTCTAAGGAAGCGTGGGAGAAGCACAAGCGGTGGGTGGACGAGTACGAGGGGTAATCGCCCTCACCCCCCGGCCCGCCACCCAGAGGGTACCCGGCCTAATCCTGGGCGAGGGGGAGTTAGAGACGAGGAGATTTTAATGACAGCGAAAACGAACGTGGCGAGGTTGCGGGAGCGCGTGCTGGAGGCGATTGAGCGGGAGCGGGAGCACATCGTCGAGGTGAGCGAGACGATCCGCGTCAATCCCGAGTTTCAATATGAAGAGTTCATGTCATCGCAGTTGCTGGCGGACCAGCTTCGCGAGGCGGGCTTCGAGGTTGAGAAGCCTTACAAGGGGCTGGAGACAGCCTTCTGCGCGACTCGCAAAGGCAGCGCGGGAGATGGCCCGACGGTCGCGATCCTGGCCGAGTATGACGCCCTGCGCGGGATCGGGCACGGCTGCGGCCATAACCTGATTGGCGCGTCCGGGCTGGCGGTCGCGATCGGCATCTCCGAGGTGATCGACGAGGTTGGCGGGACGGTCATCATCATGGGCACGCCAGCCGAAGAGGGCGGCGGTGGCAAGGTCAAGCTGCTGGAAAAGGGAGCGTTCGAGGGCGTTGACGCAGCGATGATGATCCACCACGCCGGCAACCGCGCCGGCGCGGCCATGAACTACCCCGACGGCACGAACCTGGCGACGACCGGCTACGCGTTCGAGTTCTTTGGTAAGCCGGCGCATGCCGCCGCCGATCCGTACAACGGCGTCAACGCGCTGAATGCCGTCATCGAGACCTTCAACGGAATCAACGCCCTGCGCCAGCACGTCACGATGGACGCGCGCATCCACGGGATCGTGACGCACGGCGGCGAGGCTGTGAATGTCGTTCCTCCGTACGCGCGCTGCCAGTTCGGTGTCCGCGCGGCGCGGGCCGATTACCTCCAGGAACTGGCGGCCAAGGTCGTCAAGATCGCCGAGGGCGCCGCGATGATCACCGGCTGTGAGCTGAAGGTGACCGAGCGCGACACCCCCTACGCCGAGCGGCGCCCAAGCTACGTGCTGGGGCGCAAGTACGAAGCGAACATGGAGTCTGTCGGCCTCGACATGACCCATCCGCAGCGTGGCCGAACCTGGGCCTCGACCGACTTCGGCAACGTCTCGCACCACGTCCCGTCCGTCACCGGCAGCTTCGCGATCAGCACCGAGCCGATCCCGGGCCACTCACAGCAGGTGGTCGACGCTTCCGGTTCCGAGTACGGCTACGATCAGTTCATCAAGGTCTCGAAGGCGATGGCGCTGACGACGCTTGACATCCTGACCGACCCCGAACTTGGCGCACAGGCCTGGGACGAGCAGAAGCAGTGGCT
>JBBECJ010000225.1:0-3824 GCA_040881885.1 Thermomicrobiales bacterium
GGTGTCAACATGCGATCATCCTTCCGACTTGGACGTTGTGGCACTCACCCCATCATGCGTGACGCGTGACCCGAGACGCATCACCACGAGCAACAGCACCCGTTCCCCCTGTCATCCTGACCCGCGGTGAAGGATCGCCGGGCGTTGGAGGAACGGAAGGTTGACGGGACCGACGCCCTCGCCAGCGAGCGAACCAATCCTGTCCCCAGCGCCAGGCGATCCTTCACCGCGGGTCAGGATGACAGGGGGAACGAGTGCTGTCCTCCTTGAATGGTTCGCCACTGGACCGCTCCACGCATCACGGTTGCGTGGAACGCTCGTGGGTGGCGCCCCGATTGCGCCATCGCTGACACGCAGTCACCGCACGCTCCGCAACGACGTCTATGCGACCGCGTAATGAGAAGGAACCAGTGATGACAAAGCATAAGCACCTGACGAGCACGTCCGTGGACGAAGAGTTGAACGATGATGACGACGTTCCAACCGACGGCGAGTTGCGCGCGACCGGAGCGAATGGGCCGAAAGTGTCATCCGCCACCCGGATGCGGCACGGTGTTGACAGCCAGGTGAGCCACTCGCTCGCTGAGCACGCGTCACACCCGGCAAAGCACGACGCGAAGGTACGGGAACCGAAGGAGCCGCCCTGCTAAGCAGCCGCCTGCCGGTCGTTAGACCGCCTTGAATTGCTCGAACGGCTGCTTGCAGTCGGGGCAGTAGAAGATGGCGCGGCAGAGGGTCGGGCCGAAGGGGTTTTCCATCCGGGTGTGGCGCCCATCGCAGAACGGGCAGGGGATGTTCGGGTGCAGCGCCAGCGGGAAGAGGCTGTCGCCAAGGGGCGGGACGGGCGTGACCGGCGGGGCGTAGCCGGCTGCCCGCAGGTTCTCGCGGCCCCGCTCGGTGATCCGGTCGCTGCTCCACTGCTCCGTGTAGGTGACGCGGACATCGACCTCGGCCGCCATCCCAGACAACCGCTCGCGAACATCGCTGCACATGATGCCGATGGCCGGGCAACCAATGAAGGTCGGCATGATCTCGACCGTGACGCGCTCACCGTCCACCTCGACCATCCGGATGATGCCCAGGTCAACGACCGAGATGGCCGGAATCTCCGGGTCCGGCACGTCCTGGAGCGCGTCCCAGACCTCTCGTTCAGTGATGGCGGTGAATGTTGACATGGTTCATTCCTCTCGGGCGGGTGGTGGGACGTCAATGCAATGCGTAGGGGAGAACCCATGTGTTCTCCCGACAATAGGATCGGCGTTCAGCCGATCACAATTGGACAATACCCCTCCGCGCTGGCTGTGCGACGAACGGATTGCTATTGTCGATTGTGGCCGCTGCGACGCGGCCATATTGTCGGACGGACATCGCCCAGAGGGCACCCGGTCCGTCCCTACGCATTGGGATTGTGCTCACCACTCCGCTCCCGGTTGCGAGCGATAGACCATCGTCATCTCGTTATGGAGCCAGGCGAAGTCCGGGTGGGCGCCGCCACGGCGTGGTTCGGTGGGCGCGGAGCCTGTGACGCTGGCTCCGGCGCGGTCGAGCGACGGTTGCAGCATGGCCTGCCAGCGGGCGCGCAGTTCGGTCATCGGCTCGGGAAGCGTGCCGTCGGCCAGCAGTTCGTCCTCGCCGTCGAGCGGCGCGAAGACATCCAGCGCGTCGGGCCAGAGGCCGGTCAGCGCGGCGGTGAAGCGGTCGCGCGGTTGGCCGGGATGCGCCAGGAAGCGCTCGAACCAGGTCTGGACGTGCGTCAGGTGGTACTGCTCCTCGCGGCGCATCTTGGCGACGAGGTCGGCCAGTGGCTGGTAGCTGGAGCGTTCGAGCGACGCCAGCCGGACGGCATCGGCTGTCTCGTACAGGTAACGGCGCGCCATCGTGATCGCCCAGTCGCCGCGCGCGTGGCCGAGCAGGCTCGCGAAGCGGTACTCGTCTGGCCGGCGGCCGTAGGCGTAGGCGTCGGGCGCGACGCCGGTCAGCGACGAGAGCAACTCATAGAAGGCAAGCGCGTGGCCGATCTCGTCCTGGGCCATGCTCGACATCGCCACGTCTTCCTCAAGCACCGGCGCGATCCCGGTCCACTCGGTGTCCCAGTAGCCGATGACGAGCTCGTCGTCGGCGAGGGTGAGGAGGAGAGAGGCGAGTGATGAGTGATGAGTGATGAGTGATGAGTCAGTTGTCTTCATGCCGGTCGTCATCCTGACACCTCCGCCTCTTGCTCTTGCGCTGTTCCAGCGACGCGCGCTTTGATGGCGCGCAGCTTGGGGACGACGTTGTAGCCGTCGGGGCGGCGATGCGAACGGTCGAACGGTGGCCGGAGCAGGTCGAGGTCATCGATCATCTGGACGCTGGCGCGCGGCACGACCCACAGCCGCAACGCCTCGTAGCGGCGGCTGAACACATCGCGCGCGTACTGCAACGCCAGCTCGTCGTCCGGCGCGTTCAACGACCCGACATGCGTCATCGGATCACCCTCGCGCGCTTGCTGGAAGACTTCGTAAATAGCCATTCGGCCCTCACCCCCCAGCCCCCTCTCCCAATCCTGGGAGAGGGGGAGTTTGGATCGGCAGTCGAACTCTCGACACAGGCACCCCCTCTCCCAGGATTGGGAGAGGGGGCTGGGGGGTGAGGGCCGTCACGCCGCCACCCGCCCGTTCCCAAGCACGCCGTCCCGCACCCAGGCCGTGTCCTCGAACGAGAGGCGGCGGAAGTCGAGCCGGGATTGGGAGGCGGGGCCGTGGCCGGTGACGACCGAGCGCAGTTCGTCCCAGTCCGGCTCGGTGTAGTGCCATGTGTCGGTTTCCTCGTCGTGAAGCAGGTTTGGGTCGGGGACGGTCAGGCCGATCTCCCAGAGGCGCGGGACGTAGGTGTTGAGGAACTCCTGGCGCAACTGCTCGTTGTGCTTGCTCTTGATCTTCCAGCGCAGGTCCTTGTCCTTCTCGGGATTGCTCGGCGGGCCGTGCATCTGCATCAGCGGCCCCCACCAGCGGTCGAGCGCCTCCTGAACCATCGCCTGCTGCTCGGCGGTCCCCGACACCATCGTCAGGACAACGTCGCGGCCGTGGATAATGTGGACCGACTCCTCGGCGCAGATCCTCTTCATCGCCCGCGCGTAGGGCGCGTAGCTCGACTCGCGCAGCGCCTGCTGGGCGACGATCGCTGCAGCGTCGACCAGCCAGGCGATGATGCCGACATCGGCCCACGACTTCGTCGGGTAATGGAAGACGTTGTGGAACTTGGTCTTGCCCGCGATCAGGTCGGCCAGCATCTCCTCGCGCGATTTGCCGAGGTCTTCGGCGACGCGGTAGAGGATCTGAGCGTGGCCGACCTCGTCCTGGATCTTGCTCGTCAGCGCCAGCTTGCGCTTCAGCGACGGGGCGCGCAGGATCCAGTCGCGCTCGGGCAGAACGCCCATCAGCTCGGAGTTGGCGTGCATCTCGACGAAGCGCAGGACGGCGATCCGGTACTCGTCCGGTATCCAGTCGGTCGCCTCGACCTTGCCGCCACCCTCGACATGCGCGAAGAACTCCTTGCGGCGGCGCAGCTCCTCTGCACCTTCGACGACGTGCTTCACGCGGCCTGCCAGTGTCGTCATGATCGCCCCCTTAATCCGTCGAGTATCAGATTCGCGAGCTGATCGGCGATCTCATCGGCCGTCCGTTCGCCATCGGCGCGGAACCAGCCGGGGACGCCGTTGAGCGCCGTCAGGACGAAGATCGACGCGAGACGCGCGTCACGGGCCACCAACTCTTTCTTGGAGATGCCGTCCGCGATCGTCGTCCGGAACAACGCCTCGTAGCCGTCCCGCAAGGCCAGTACCGCAT
>JBBECJ010000226.1:0-3813 GCA_040881885.1 Thermomicrobiales bacterium
CTCGCGCTGGTTGACGAACTCCAGCGCACAACGCCTCCCGCTCCAGTGCTCGCCCGAGCGCAGGCACGTCGCGCAGGCTGATGCCCATTTTCATCGTACATGGATCAGCATGATGGGCCATCCCAACTCGCGTAGGGGCGTGGCGCGGCCCCTACGTGAATCGAGACGACAGCGCGACACGACGCGATCTTGTCGGGATTCGCACTACTCCCGCGACGACGCCTGCTTCTTCGCGCGGGCGCGTTCGTGCTCGGCCAGCAGGCGCTTGCGCAGGCGGAACGCCTTCGGAGTGACTTCGAGCAGCTCGTCGTCGGCCAGGAAGTCGAGCGCCTGTTCGAGCGAGAGGACGACTGGCGGCGTCATCCGGACGGTCATGTCGGCGTTCGAGGAGCGCATGTTGGTCAGCTTCTTGGCCTTGCAAACGTTGACGGCCAGGTCGTCGCCACGCGCGTTCTGGCCGACGATCATGCCACCGTAGACCTCGGAGCCGGCTTCGATGAAGGTCAGGCCGCGTTCCTGGGCGGCGGCGATCCCGAACGAGAGCGCCGTCCCGGTTTCCCAGGCGACCAGCGCGCCCGAGCGATTCGACTGGATCTGTCCCTGCCACGGCTCGTAGCCGATCAGCCGCGATGAGAGCGAACCGTTGCCCTTGACGCGCGTCAGGAACTCGTTGCGCAGCCCGATCAGGCCGCGCGTCGGAATCTCGAACTCGAGCCGGACGTGGCCGCGCCCGTCGTTGACCATGTCGATCATCTTCGCCTTGCGACCGCCGACCAGCTCGGTGACGGAGCCGACGAAATCCTCGATCGTGTCAACGACCAGATGCTCGACCGGTTCGACCATCTGCCCCTCGACCTGACGGGTGATGACTTCCGGCCGCGAGACCTGGAACTCATAACCTTCGCGGCGCATCGTCTCGATAAGGATCGAGAGGTGCAGCTCGCCGCGCCCGGAAACGGCAAAGACGTCCGGCTGATCGGTCGGCTCGACGCGCAGCGCGACGTTGGTCTCCAGCTCGCGACGCAAGCGTTCGCCGATCTGTCGCGAGGTCGAGTACTGCCCTTCGCGGCCGGCAAATGGTGAGGTGTTGACGCCGAAGGTCAGCTTCAGCGTAGGCTCCTCGACGGCCAGCGCCGGCAGCGCGTCGAGATGGTTGGGGTCCGCCAGCGTGGCGCTCACCTTTGCGTCGGCGAAGCCGGTCAGCGCGACAATGTCGCCGGCGAACGCCTCGGTCACCTCGCGGCGGCCGAGGCCCTCGTGGGTCGCCAGCCACGACACCTTCTGGCGCGTCTGGTTACCGTCGTGGTCGATGTGCGCCAGCGTGTCGCCGGCGCGAATGATGCCGCGGTTGATCCGGCCAATCGCGATCCGGCCGCGATGCAGGTCGTAATCCAGCGAGGCGATCTGAAGCTGGGCCGGTCCCTCCGGGTCAGCGATCGGCGCCGGGATGACAGACAGGATCGTGTCCAGCAGTGGGCGCAGATCGTCGGCCAGGTCGTCCGGCGTGAAGCCGGCGCGCCCCTCGCGGGCGATCGCGTAGATGATCGGGAAATCGAGCTGCTCGGCGTCGGTCGCCAGATCGAGGAACAGGTCCTGGGTGCGCTCGATGACTTCTTCGGGGCGCGCGAAGGCACGGTCAACCTTATTCACCACGACAATCGGCCGCAGACCTATCCCAAGCGCGCGCATCAGGACCGTCCGCGTTTGTGGCATCGGGCCTTCGACGGCGTCGATGACCAGCAGGCAGCCGTCAGCCATATTGAGGACGCGCTCGACCTCGCCGCCGAAGTCGGCGTGGCCTGGCGTGTCGATAATGTTGATCTTGACGCCGTTGTACACAATCGACGCGTTCTTCGACAGAATCGTGATGCCGCGCTCGCGCTCGAGGTCGTTGGCGTCCATGATCAGCTCGCCGGCCGCCTCGGGGTCGCGGAAGATGCTGGACTGCTTCAGCAGGCCGTCAACCAGCGTCGTCTTGCCATGATCGACGTGCGCGATAATCGCGACGTTACGCAGCGCGGGCCGCGCCCCATCGCTGGCGAGTGTCATCCTGATAGCGGCGTCTGTCATCGTGACCATCTGAGCCTCAGTTCTCTTTACCGTTCATGTTGTGCGCTGCTGCAATGCCTCACCCGGCCAGTTCGCCGCGCTGCCACACAAAAAGCGGTCCACGCAATGAACTGCGCGGACCGGTCGCACACATGGAGTATACCATCTTGGCGGTGAGTGATATTATGGAAACTTCACGACTGGCGCCAAATACCTGCCGAAAATGCTATTATCAGAGCACCCCTCGGCAGGCTGCCCAGCGAGGCCGCTGGTAGTTCGGCGCTGACGCTACGAAAACGTATCGGAGTTACTGGATGACCGGCAACCACACGGTTGACAGTCTGATTGGGCGCATGTTCAAGGGCTACAAGGTAACCCGCTTCATCGCGCGCGGTGGGATGGGGCTGGTCTACGAGGGTATCCAGGAGTCGCTCGACCGATCGGTCGCCCTGAAGTTCCTCTATCCACATCTGAGCACCGACGAGAAGTTCCGCGAGCGGTTCGAGCGCGAGGCGCGCGCCATCGCGCGGCTCGACCACCCCAACATCGTCCGCGTGCTCGATTTCGGCACCGAGGACATGCTGCATTTCATGATCCTTGACTACATCGACGGTGTCTCGCTACGCGATCATCTGATTCGCGTGCACACCGACGGCCTGACGTTGCGCACCGAGACGGTGACCAGTATCTGCCAGCAGGTCGGCAGCGCGCTCAACTATGCCCACGAGCATGGCTACGTCCATCGCGACGTGAAGCCAGGCAATATCATGCTCGCCAGGAACGGGCGCGTCTTCCTGACGGACTTTGGTGTCGTCAAGCTCCTTGACGCGGTCCAGGGCACGGTCACAGGCGCCGTCATCGGCACGCCGGAGTACATGGCGCCGGAGCAGGCCAATGGCGGCAATGTTGGGCCGCCGGCGGATTTGTACGCGTTGGCGGTCGTTACGTATGAAATGCTGATGGGCCGGGTTCCATTTCAGGCGCCGACGCCGGTGGCCGTTCTCACGAAGCAATTGAACGAACCGCCGCCGCCGCCCAGCACGATCGCACCCTGGTACCCGCCCGAGCTTGACGGCGTCTTCGCGCGCGCGCTGGCGAAGAATCCAGCAGATCGTTACCAGACCGCCGCTGAATTTAACCGGGCGTTAAACGCATCGCTGAATCCGGAACGGCCGTCACAGCAGTTCACACCTCCGTACACGAATACCGGAATCCAGACCGTCATCACGCCTCCCACGAGCCAACCGACACAACAGTCGGCCTCCACGCCGCAGGCTCAGTGGCAATCCCAGCCAACGACAGGAACACAGGCGCCGTACGTCGCGGCTCCAGTGACCGGAGCGCCGCCGGCATCGGCCGCCTACTCGCCAACCGGCGCTGGCGAGGCGTCGCCATCGGGTGTCGTTCCTCCGTCCGGGATGCTGCCTCCGGCCGGAGCAACGCCGCTGCCCGCCGATTCCGGCGGAGGCCGTGTGCCGGTCATTGGCGCGATTCTGATTGGGTTGCTCATCCTGCTTGGAGCTGGCGCGGCTTACTTCCTGTTGGGTGGCGACGATGATGACGGCAAACTGGGCGGAACTGGCGACCCAACGGCGACCGTCAAGGTTGAGTCGACCGCGACGCTTGCCGCAGTCGTTGAAACACCGAGCGCCGAGCCGACGACCGGCGGCGAGCCAACGCCGACGGTGGCCGTCGCCGTTGAACCAACGCCGACTGGCGACACCGGCGGACAAACCGGCGAACCGACGCCAACGGCCGCGACCG
>JBBECJ010000227.1:0-24605 GCA_040881885.1 Thermomicrobiales bacterium
CGACCGCCCAGGCGTCGACTCCACGTTGACGAAGAGCCGCGACGACCGAGGTCTTGCCCGACGCGCAACTCCCAACAACAGCGACACGAATTGCCAACAGCGTGAAAACGGGACGCTGACGCGGATCGTCCGCACTGGCTGCTCGATTACCGTCGGAACGATCGTGACCGCCGCGACCGTCATGTCGTCGTTGGGACGCCCGCTGTCCGCGGTCACCGCCGCGGCCAACGCGCCGTCAGCGAGATCGTGCGCCAGCGCGTCGCTGGGGAGCGAGTCACGAACGAAGGCTAGCGCGTCGAACGGTTGCTGCGTCCGATGACCGGCGTTGACGATGCCGTCCGAGAAGATGACGACCGTCAGACCGGCCTCGATCGGGTACTGATCGATCATCGGACGTGTGTGCCGGTAGAGCCCGATTGGGCCAGAGGCGCTGTCGTGTCGCTCAAAGACGCCGTTCTGGCGCACAAGGTACGGCGTGGCGCTGTTGCGCGTGACGAGAATCGTCTTCGTCGCAAGCTCGACCGAGACGATGTCGAGCGTGGCCGAGACGCGGCCATGTCGGTACGCGTGCAGAAAGTCGTGCGTCGCGCGGGCAATCGCCCCGTCGCGGACGCCTTCCTTGAGCAGCGAAACAGCCTTGCTAGAGACCATCATGCTCAATGACTTGGCGGCATGTCCCGATCCTTGTCCATCGACGAGCACCATCGAGATGCCGCCAGTCGGTCGCTCGACCGTCTCGGCCGTGTCCCCGCTGTCGCGCGAGGCGTACTTATGGGTTTTGGCAACGGCGATCTCGATGGAAAGCATCCGGGTCAGCCGATCCGGTCGCGGGTAGCGTAGTTCGAGTGGTAGTAACCGGCGAACTCACCCGACTTGATCGGTTCCCACCAGGCGCGGTTGTCGCGGTACCACTGGATCGTCTCGCGCAACCCCTGTTCGAAGTCGACTTCCGGTTGCCAACCCAGCGCGCGCAGCCGTGAGGTGTCGAGCGAGTAGCGTCGGTCGTGGCCCTGACGGTCGGTGACGTGCGTCAGCATCTCAGGCGGCGCGTCAAGCTCGTCGAGGATGATCCGGGCGATCGAGAGATTCTCGCGTTCGTTGCCGCCGCCGACGTTGTACGCCTCACCAGGCTCCCCACGACGCAGCAACAGCTCAATGCCGGTGGCGTGGTCGCTCGCGTGGATCCAGTCGCGGATCTGGCGTCCGTCGCCGTAGATCGGGATCGGGACGCCGTCGAGGACGTTGGTGACTGCCAGCGGAATCAGCTTCTCCGGGTACTGGTAAGGTCCATAGGTGTTCGATCCACGCGAGATGACGGCCGGAACGCCGTATGTGGAGAAGTAGGCGCGCACCATCATCTCGCCGCCCGCCTTGCTGGCGGCGTACGGGTTGCGCGGTGCGAGCGCGTCAAACTCCGACGACGATCCGCTGCTGATCTCGCCGTAGACCTCGTCGGTGCTGACATGCACGAAGCGGCGCGTCAGGTGGACGCGCGCCGCTTCGAGCAAGGTAAAGACGCCGTAGACGTCGGTCTGTATAAATTCGCCGGGGTCCATGATTGAGCGGTCAACGTGGGTCTCGGCTGCGAAGTTGACGATGGCGTCGAAGCCGTCGACAGCGGCGTGGACGGCGACGGCGTCGCAGATGTCACCTTGAACGAAGGAGAATCCTGGAGCGGCGCACAGGTCGGAGATGTTGGCTGGATTTCCGGCGTAAGTGAGCTTGTCGAATACGCAGACTCGCGAGTACCCGCGTTCTAGGAGCAGCCGGGCGAAGGTGCTGCCGATAAAACCTGCCCCGCCCGTGACAATGACGCTCGTGATCGTTTCCGTTGGCATGTTTCTCCAGTGACACGGCTCGTTTTCGTGCGATCGTTCAGCCGGCTCGCGGCATAATCACGTCACGACGCTATCATATTCGCTGAGACAACGCCGGTCGTCACTCCGGAAAGGGATGCCGATGCCGCTCAGGGCGGTGACGTTCGACTTTCATAACACGCTCGCCGAATGCGACGAGTGGTTCCAGCTTGAAATCCGCGAGATCGTGCCGAGCTTGCTCGACTGGTTGGCGGCGCGTGGTGGAGCGCCCGTCACCAACGCCAATCGTGACGACGCCGTTCGCCACTATCGCAAGCTGCGGCTGGAAATCATGGACCACGGCGTCGAGCGGGACGCATACGACTGCGCCAACGACGTGCTTGGCTTGCTCGGCCTCGTCGTTGACCGTAAAACGGTCCGGCTTGGGATTGACGATGTCATGCGTGGAGCGCTGGCCGGCTCCAGGCCGGTGAACGGCGTCGTCGAGGCGGTTCGGCAGCTTCGCGAACACGGACTCGAACTGGCGGTCGTGTCGAGCGCAGTGCATCACGAGTTCCTCGAATGGTCGCTCGACAAATTCGGCATCCGTGACTGCTTCTCGTTCGTCGTCACCTCCGCCGATTGCGGATTCTACAAGTCGAGGACCGAAATCTATACCCACACGCTGGACCGGCTCAACGTCGTTGCGGCTGACGCTGTCCATGTCGGCGACTCGTTTCGATACGACATCGAGACGGCGACACGCTCCGGGATGCGGACCGTCTGGTTCTCGCGCGCCGCGGGCGAAGGGAATCGCAACGGCGCCGGATTGACGGTCACGAGCCTGAAGGGACTGGCTCCGCTGATTCTGGACCATTTCGGGACGGAACGGTGATGCGCTTCGACATCTTTACGATCTTCCCGGGCATGTTCAGCAGTCCGTTCAATGAATCGATCGTCCGGCGCGCGATCGACCGTGGCCTGTTGGAGATCGCGCTCCACGACATTCGCGAACACGGTACCGGCCGGCACCGCGCGGTCGACGACACGCCGTATGGAGGAGGAGCCGGGATGGTAATGGCCGCGCCGCCGTTGTTCGCGTCGGTTGAGTCGGTGCTTGGTGACGACCTCTCGGACATCCCTGTCATTCTGACGTCGCCCTCCGGCGAGCGGTTCAATCAGCGGATCGCTCACGAGCTGAGCACGATTCCCCGCGTGGCGATTATCTGCGGACGCTACGAAGGCGTCGATCAGCGCGTGCGCGACCACCTGGTCACGCGCGAGCTGTCGATCGGCGACTACGTGCTGACCGGCGGCGAATTGGCGGCGGCGGTAATCGTCGATGTCGTGACGCGGCTGATCCCTGGCGCGATCGAGGCTGAGTCTCTTGACGAAGAGTCGTTTTCAGACGGGCTGCTGGAGTATCCACACTACACCCGGCCAGCCAGCTATCGCGGTTGGGAGACGCCGCCGGTCCTTCTCAGCGGACATCACGCGGAAATCGCGCGGTGGCGCCGCGAGCAGGCGCTGGCGCTGACCCGCGAACGGCGCCCTGACCTACTGGACGAGCCGGACGAGCCTGGCCCGACGGGTTGACGTGGAATCCGCGTGCTACACTCCAATTGTCTCGCCGTTCACGCCAGGGGGTGCGATGTTTCGAGGCATATTCCCGCCAACGGTAACGCAGTTCAAGGACGATGGCTCGCTGGACACCGAAGCGAACCAGAAACAGCATGACTTCCTGATCGAGTCCGGCGTCCACGGACTCTTCATCCTCGCGACGACCGGAGAGTTCATGCACATGAACCTCAAGGAGCGCGAGCAACACACCGCCGACACCGTTCAGCACGCCGCTGGCCGGACGCCGGTCATCGTCGGCGCTGGGACGACGTCGACCCGCGAGACAATCCGCCTCAGCCGGCATGCCCAGGGAGTGGGCGCCGACGCGGTAGCGATCATCACGCCCTACTTCTGGACGCTGTCGGAGCGCGAGGTGATCGGCCATCTCTCGGCGGTGGCGAACGCGATCGACATCCCGATACTCGTTTACAATTTTCCGGCGTATTCGAACCACAACATCTCGAACGAGACGCTGGTCGCGCTCGTCCGCGAGCATCGCAATGTCATTGGTGTGCTGGACGCGATCGACAGCCTTGAGCACCTGCGGCAGCGTGTCCAGATCGTTAAGGCGGTCAACCCGGACTTCCGCGTCCTGGCCGGAGGTGACGGACATCTGTTGAATATTCTTCAGCTCGGAGGCGACGGGACAACGCCGGCCACCGCCAACATTGCGCCAGATAGGCATGTCCAAATCTTCAACGCGTACGAGCGGCGCGACTATCAACGCGCGCTGGAGTTGATGCCGGGGGTGCTCAACTGCCTGGATATGTTCCACATCACCGGATCGTTCCACAGCGTCGTCAAGGAGGCGATGGTGATGGCCGGCGTGGCGGAGGCTTCGACACCCCGGCAGCCGGCATTGCCGTTGACGGCTGACAGCCGAGCGCGCCTGCGTGAAGTCCTTGCCCGGGCGAACCTGCTGTCGTCCCCGGTGGAAACGTAAGTGGGGCTCGATCCAGGGGGGCTGTTTTCCTGGCTGGCTGTGGGTCTGCTGGCTGGCTGGATTGCTGGTGTCGTGACACGCGGTAGCGGTTTTGGCTGCGTCACCAACGTCGTCATCGGCGTGATCGGCGCCTTTATTGGCGGTATTTTCCTCGAAGTCCTTAACGTCGACGGGACGGCCGGGTTCCTGGAAAGCCTCGCGATCGCGACGCTGGGCGCCGTCGTCCTGCTGGCGATCGCCAACGTCGCGCGAAGGTGACATGAAGCACGAGCAACCCGCAATTCGCGTCGAGAGCGTTCACCGGCGCTACCGATCCGGGCGGCGTGACATTCCCGCCCTGGCCGGCGTCTCGTTGACAGTTGAATACGGCGAGTGGATCGCCATCGTCGGTCCTTCCGGCTGCGGCAAATCGACGCTGCTCAACCTGCTGGCCGGCATCGACATTGCCGACGAAGGGGCAGTAACCGTCGCTGGCCGATCGCTGACGAGAATGAGCGAGAACGCCCTGGCGTCCTGGCGTGGCCGCGAAGTCGGCATCGTGTTTCAGTTCTTTCAGTTGATGCCAACGCTGACCGTCCTCGAAAACATCATCCTTCCGATGGATCTGGCCGGAAACAATCGCAATCGATCGACGCGAGCGCGGCAGCTACTTGAACAGGTCGGAGTTCTGGAACTGGCCGGCAATCTGCCGTCGGAACTATCCGGCGGTGAACAGCAACGGGTGGCAATCGCCAGGGCGCTGGCGAACGCTCCGCGGTTGTTGCTGGCTGACGAGCCGACCGGCAACCTCGATTCAACGAACGGATCGATCGTTGTCGATCTGCTTGACGCGCTCTGGCGACAGGGGACAACCGTTGTGATGGTGACCCACGATCCTGACGTCGCCGCTCACGCGTCGCGAACGGTCACGATGCGCGACGGGCGAATCATCGAGGACGAACTCGGCCGCCCGCGGCGGCGTCCTCCCGTCGCGCTCGCCGCGAACGGCTGATCAACATCATGCGAACGCTTGTCAGCAAGGTACTTCGAGACCTCCAACGTCGACCGTTGCGCAACGTCCTGACACTCCTGGGAATCATCCTCGGCGTCGCCGGTGTCGTCGCAATCTCATCAACGGCGAGGTCCGTCGCCGACGCGCAGCGCCTCACCTACTCCGGAAGCCAACAGGCGGACCTGGCCACCTTCGCTAACGGCATGAGCCCGACAACCGCCGATCTGATCGAGCGGCAGCCGAATGTCGTCGCCGCCGAGACACGCTCGGTGACGTTTACGCGCTTCGACACCGGATCGGGCTGGGAAAACGTCAGGCTGGTTGGGTTGGAGTCGTTCGACGCGATGCGGCTCGATCTCGTCGAAGTCGTCGAGGGCCGCTTCCCGCAGCGGGGCGAAATAGCCTTTGACGAAAGCTCCCGCGAGTTGACGCCGGTCGCAATTGGCAGCGTCGTCGCGGTCAGGGAGTCCCCAGCCGATCCGCTTGCGTACGCAACCGTCGTCGGCTTTACCCGCTCGCCTGCCACGCTGGGGGCTGGCCTGATGAACCGCGCGACCGCATACGTTCCAGCGATAACCGTTCGTGAATTGACCGGCCGAACGAGCGATAACTATCTGCTGGTCAGGGTCGAGGATCAATCGCGGGCCAGCCAGACGGCGTCCGACATCAGCCGTCTGTTGTCAAAACGGGGCGTCTCGATCTCCAGCTTCGACGTGCGTGATCCCGACGCGTTCGTGGGATCACAAGAGCTGAGGACGCTGTTGTTGCTGCTCGGAATATTCTCGTGGCTCGGCGCCGCGCTCTCTTCGGTGCTGGTCGCCAACACACTCGCGGCAGTTATGAGCGAAGAAATGGCGCAGATCGGGATCATCAAGAGCATCGGCGGAAGGCGATGGCAGATCGTCCTCACCTACCTGATCTATGGCTCGGTTCTCGGAGCGGCCGGAACACTGCTCGGCTGGCTGGCCGGACTGGTTATCGGACGGGAGATCACTGGCTATCTGACGCGGCTGACCGGGTTGCAACAGCCGCCGTTCGGGGTCGCGGTCAGGGAGATCGGCCTGGCGCTGCTGGTTGGCGCGCTGGTCACGCTGACCGCGTCGCTATTGCCGGTGTTGGTCAACGCCAACGCGCGCGTCGCGTCGCTGTTACGCTCGCCTGGCGTGCGCAACGAGTTCGCGGGACGGCGCATCTTGCGTGTCACAGGGCCACTGACGAGCGTCAGCGTAGCGGTTGCGGTGGGAATGCGCAACGCGATGCGGCGGCCACGCAGGACACTGGCAACGATCCTGGTCGTCACAGTCGCGGTCGCGGCCTTCGTTGCCACCCAGGCACTGAGTCGCTCGGTCTCCGAAACGGTCGATGAACTTTACGCGTTGTATGGCGCCGACGGTTGGGTCTCGTTTCAACGCCCTGTCGATGTCGGATTCGCGTCGGTGCTTGAGCAAGACCCGTGGATCACGCACGTCGAGGCGTGGACGAGCGCCTCCGGCGCGATCGGCTCTACACGGACCGATATCTGGGGCATGCCGACCGACGATCCGCTCTACAGCTACCGCCTCGTCGAAGGGTCATGGGTCACGCGCTCCAACCCGCCCAGCGCCGTCCTGACGACCAATCTGGCCGGCTCAATCGACGCGAAGGTCGGCGATTGGCGCGAACTGGACATTGGAGTCAGTCGCGAGACAGTCCAGATCGTCGGTATCGTCGATGATTCGAGCACCTACCTCGGAAACGCCGCGACTGGCAAGGTGTTCATGCACATCGACGATGTCAACCGCCTGCGTTCGCTTGGGCGACAGGCAGACCTGTTCGCCTACCAGTTGACCGCCTCCGATCCGGAAAGTGTTGACAGGGCGCTGGCCGCGATCGAGGAACGCACACGCGAGTACGGGCCGGTGACGTACTCGTCGTATTCGGATCAGCAAAGCTCGCGGCAGGCGATTGGCGTGTTGACGCTGATGCTGAATGTGATGGTTATCGTTGTCGCCGTCGTCGGCGTCTCCGGCATCGCCAACACGCTCCTGATCAGCATTGCCGAACGGCGGCGTGAGTTCGGCGTCCTGCGGGCGATCGGAGCCGGCACGCGCCATATCGTGGTCGTCCTTGTCAGCGAGGGTGTCATGCTGGCGCTGTTGGGGCTGATCGCCGGCACGCTGGTCGGCTATCCGCTCGCGCGTGTGCTCGTCAACGTAACCAGCGCCGAACTCTTCGAGCTGAGCTTCCATCTCTCGCCGGTTTCAGTCGTGGCGACGTTCGTGGTCGCATTGCTGACGGTCGCGGCCGTTTCCGCCGTGCCAGGGTTGGTCGCCTCCCGAATTAGACCGATTCAGGTGTTGCGCTATGAGTAGATCGCGCGTCGCTCTCGGGATCGTGGCGGCCTGCGCGGTGATTGCGCTGGTCGTCTGGTACATGAACGGGCGCGGCGAGGAACGCGCGACGGCGATTGTCGAACGTGGCTCAATCGATGTCACGATCCAGACGGTCGGAACGCTTCAGGCAACGGGAGCGACAACGATCCGGGCAACCGAGGGAGGCGCGATTGATCGCCTGGGTGTCAAAGCTGGCGACGTTGTTATCGAGGGTGACATTGTCGCATTGCTCGATCTGGAACCGTTTGACCGCGGCGTTCGAAACGCTGAACGAGGTCAGGAGCAGGCTGAGTTCGCGTTGCAGGCAGCCGAGCAGCTGGCTGACGAGGAAACCGCGGACAACAGCCTGCGTGTCGAGGTCCTGAACGCTTCCGAACAGGTTGAGCGCGCTGAAACAGCTCTGGACGACGCGCTCATTTCCCGGCGCAACGCGACGATCGTCAGCCCGGCGAGCGGGACGGTCATCGAGCTGCTCGTCCGCGAAGGGGATCTGATCGGAGGAAACCAACCGGTCGCGCGGGTCGCGACTCCCATCGATTTCGTCGTCATCGCTGATGTTGACGAACTCGACCTCCCAAATGTCGCAGCCGGCGCTGAAGCGCGGTTCCGGCTGGACGCGTTTCCGGCGACTGAGTTGACTGGGCGCGTTGTCAGCACGGCTCCACAGGCTCGGCAACAAGGAGGCGCGACTGTCTTCGCCACCGAAATCGTATTCACCCCCCCCGACGGCCTCGACCTTCGTCCGGGAATGAACGCCGACATCACGATCGTGACCGCCGCCCGCGCCGATGTGTTGTTGATCCCGGAAGCGGCGTTGCGGACGGTCGGAGACCGATCGTATGTGCTTGTCAATACCGACGACGGCTCCGAAGAACGCGAGATTGTTCTTGGCTATCGCGGCAGCGGGCAAGTCGAGGTCGTCTCCGGCCTTGCCGAGGGAGAGTCGGTCGTGTTGCGCTGATAGCGTACGTGAGACATAAGTAGTATCCAGGTACTCGCGCCCTGGGGGACTGGCGTTGACAATCAGGACTGCATTGCTATCGCGAGAGTGGCAAGCATTTCATACGCTAGTAATGTCGAGCGTAGGCGAGCCGGCACGATGATCCAAGCGGTCTTGTACAGTGGGAAGGTCCGAGATGGTCGCGACTTCCAGACCCCAGGTGAGGCCAGCCACGGCCTCACTCAGCCCGTTTCTGCGCGAGCCGCAGAACATTGATGAGACAGGATTGGATCTTAGCTTCATCTCCGACCTGATTATTAAAGTCATCTATTTCAACTCGATGACGACGGCTCAGGCGATCGCCGACACCCTCTGTCTGCCGTTCTTCAACGTCGTCGATCGGGCGTTGACGCTCCTGAAGCGCGAAGAACTGGTCGAGGTCGTCGGGTCGAGCGGCTTCGGCGAACTTGCCTACCAGTACCTTGTGACACCAAAAGGGAATGCGCGCGCGCACGATGTCATCGCGCGCAGCGGATACGTCGGTCCGGCCCCGGTTACGCTCGACGCGTACAAGGAGGTCGTCAAGTCGCAGGCAATCGGCAATGTGCGCGTAACGCCCCAGGATGTGCGGCGCGCGACGGCGGACCTGATCGTGCCGGACGAGATCATCGATGTGCTGGGACAGGCTGTAACAACCGGACGGTCGCTGTTCCTGTATGGCGAACCGGGCAATGGCAAGACCGTCCTCGCCGAGCGCATCACCGAATTGCTGGGTGGCTCGATCCTGATACCGCATGCCATCACCGTCGATGGCCAGGTCATCAAGGTGTTTGATCTACACAACCACATTCCTGTCGGCATCCCCGGCGGGAAGTCCGATATTGACCGGCGTTGGGTCGTCTGCCGCCGTCCGTACATCGTCGTCGGCGGTGAATTGGTGCTGGCGAGTCTCGACCTGGTCTGGGATAACGCCAACAAGTTCTACGAAGCGCCGTTCCAGATGAAGGCCAACGGCGGCATGTTCATGATCGATGACTTCGGCCGCCAGCAGGTTCGCCCCAGCGAACTGCTCAACCGCTGGATCGTGCCGCTCGAAAAGCGCGTTGACTTCCTGACATTGCACACCGGCAAGAAGATCGAGATACCGTTCGACGAGATCATCGTCTTCTCGACCAACCTGGCGCCGAAGGATCTGGTTGACGAGGCGTTTTTGCGCCGTATCCAGTGCAAGGTCAAGATCGAAAACCCGACGCTCGACAACTTTCGTGAGATCTTCCGGCGGCAATGTGACGCGCTTGACGTGCCGTTCGACCAGAATGGGCTTGTCTACCTGCTCAGAGAGTACTACGTCAAACCGAAGCGGGAATTGCGCGCTTGCCACCCGCGCGATATTCTGCGGACATTGACCGGGATCGCCAAGTATCTCGACCAGCCGGCGGTGTTGTCGACCAATCTCATTGACCGGGCCTGCAACACCTACTTTGTTGAGCTATAGGACGGCGACGCCGGACAGTGTCCGAACGTGACGCTGACTCGTCGCTCTGACTTGTGTGTGTGGCGGATATCGGTGTGAAACGGTCATCGCCACGTCTCAAATGCGTTTCAATCATTTGAGAACGACCCTGTGAGGCTGGATAATCTGCCAGTCAGGGAGTAGCATCTGAGATATCCAACTGGCGCTCCCAGGGGATGACTGATCATCAAAGCTGCCCAGCGGCGTCCGCGTGCGCCCAGCAGGCAGGTGAACGTGAGGTCCTGATGAATCTTCGCACGATCCGCATCACGATCATCGCGACATTCGCAGTCGTGGTGGTTGCGGTCGCGTTGGCACTCAGTTTTCAAGGCGACCCGGCCGCCGAGACGATCGACATCGTCAGCATGACGGAAGACGTACGGTCCGGCAAGGTCGAAACAATCGTCGAGGATCGCAATGGCCGGGCGGCGACGATCGAATACACGGACGCCGAAACACCTGCTCGTGAGGTTGAGCTCCCATCGGGCCAGTTCATCTCCGACATCCTGACGACGGCCGAGATCCCGTTTCAAGATTGGCCGCCAATCGAGGTTCGGCAGCAGTCGGCGCTGACGCAGGCCTCACCCGCGCTCAGAATCGGTGTCGTGATCCTTGTGCTCGGCGGAGCGTTCTGGTTCATCCGGCGCAGCCAGTCGGGCTTTGGCCGCAACAGCTCCCGCCGCGGCGCGTTTGACCCAATCCGGCCCGGCGACAAGGCGTCGGTGCTGATGAGCGATGTGGCCGGGTCTGAAGAAGTCAAGGAAGAGATTGCGGACGTGATCGACTTCTTGCGCGATCCGGAGCGGTTCCACAAGCTTGGCGCGCACATTCCTCGCGGAGTGATCATGGCGGGACCGCCCGGCACCGGCAAGACCCTGCTGGCGCGCGCCGTCGCCGGCGAGGCGCGCGCGTCGTTCTTCTCCGTCAGTGGCAGCGAGTTTGTCGAACTGTACGTCGGCGTTGGCGCCTCACGTGTCCGAGAGCTCTTCAAACGCGCTCGCGAGTGCGCTCCAGCCATTATCTTTATCGACGAGATCGACGCGGTCGGCCGCAAGCGCGGCAAGGCCGAGCATTCGTCAGAGTATGACCAGACGCTGAACCAGATCCTGGTCGAGATGGACGGGTTCGAGCAGCGTTCGACCGTGGTAGTGATCGCGGCGACGAACCGGATCGACATTCTTGATTCCGCGCTGCTTCGCCCAGGCCGTTTCGACCGCAAGGTCCACGTCGATCTGCCCGACCGCGCGGCACGGGCGGCGATCCTGCGCGTCCACGCGCGCGGCAAGCCGATGGCGACCGACACCGATCTGGACCTGATCGCGTCGCGGACGACCGGCATGTCCGGCGCTGACCTTGCGAATCTGATGAACGAGGCAGCCATTCTCAGCGCAAGACGGCAAGCTTCCGTGATCGAGATGGACACGCTGACCGAGGCGATTGACCGGACGCTGGCCGGGCCGGCGCGACGCAACAAGCGCTTCAGCGAGCGCGAGCGCGAAGTCATCGCCTATCACGAGGCTGGCCATGCGCTTGTCGCGCACTACTTGCCACAGGGCGACCCGGTCTCGAAGGTCACGATTGTCTCGCGCGGCCACGCCGGCGGATTCACGATGTTCGTGCCTGAAGAGGACCGCGGACTCTGGACTCGCCGACAGCTGACCGACAGGCTTGCGTCGATGCTAGGGGGCTACGCGGCTGAGGAGATCATCTTCGGCGAGGTAACGACCGGCTCGTCAAATGACCTTGAGCGCGCGTCAGGGATGACGCTGTCGATGGTCTCACGTTACGGAATGGGCGAGGCGTTTGGCCTGCTGTCGTCTGGGGATGACGGTCAGTTTCAGTTCTCGCAGCGCACAACCTTCGCCGCGGAAACCGAGGCGCGCAATCTCGTCGACACCGCCCGCGATCTGGCGCGCTCAATCCTGATCCAGCATCGTGAGGAAATGGATCTGTTGGCTGAACGCCTTCTCGAGGTTGAGACGGTCGAGGCCGCCGAACTGACCGAGCTGCTTGGCCCTGCCGTGACCGAAGGACCGCGGCTGAAGCGATCAATGATGTCAGCGCCCGCGGCGCCCGTTCGGGCCATCCGGCCGACGAACCGTGCGCCGCGCCGTCGCCATGCCGAACGACTGCTCGCGCTGCCGGCGGCGATCATCACAACCGCCAGCGCGGCGCGGCGCAAGCGTGTCGCCGAGCATAGCCCGAACTAGGCCGGTCAACCAGCCTGGAACACTTCGGCAGACTCAGCCAAGCGCCCTATTGCTGCTGGAGCAGTTGGTCGCGTCGCTCCTCGTACTCGGCGTTGCTGATCACACCGGAATCACGCAAATCGACGAGCGCGGCCATCAAACGCGCGGCTTCCGCGCCAGTGACCGTTGACGGCGCGGGCGCAGCCTGCGCGGATGGCGCGGGAGCGGGCTCGGCACTGGCGACGAAGCGGCGGGCACGGCTATCATCGCCAAGATCCAACTTGGATTCCAGCAGCGTTCGCTTGAAGACGAACGGCTCGGCAATGCCGTGGAGCTTGTTGATTCCTGCATCCGAACCCGTGATGATGTCGATGTCTCCGTAGCCGAAGAGTCGTCCGCCCAACCCCTGCGTCATCTGAACGTCGTTGACCTTCTCCAGCGAAGAATCGAAGGTGCGTTTGTTGATGATGCCCTCGACCTGAAGAATGCGGTACGTCGTAACCGCATACTGTTCCAGCTTCCAGCTCATGAAGCGATAGATCGCGATCGAGAGTGGAATGAGCGAGAGCGCCAGCAATATCAACGTGACGACCGTTTGTCCGGTGGACAACCGATCGTAAGCGATGAAGGCCACCACCCATAGCGCGATCGCGCCAAGGACGTACAGGATGGTGTGAAGGAACAGAAACAGGATATGCCGGTGGGCGATCAGCCGGACTTTTTCGTCCTGTGCCAGCAGTTGATCGAGATATGACACCGTCTTCCTCCGCTCAACGCCAACTGTGCGCCCGATCGACGTAACGCAGGCGCCACGCTCATTCTAACCTGAGCGACTCAAGGACTCGCAGCGCGGACGATTCCCGGCCGGTCACGCGCTCGATGTAGCGCGTAAGGAGGTCGCCGACTTCGCTCCAGATCGACGGTGGCAATCGCAACCAGAACAACTGCTCGATGTCTCCACGGTCGATCGCGCGCAACAGCTTGAGAGCGTTCACCGACAGCGCGGGGACATCCGGACGGACGCGCAGGCAACCAGGGCAGATGACGCCACCATCGAGCGAAAAGCCGTTCAGAACTGGTTCGATCTCCGCTCCGCAGGTGACGCAGCGCGCCAGCTCCGGCCGGTATCCGAGTTGGCGCAGCATGCCCATCTCGAAGATGTGGGTCACCAGGCGTGTGTCACGGCCCTCGTTGAGCAGGCGCAAGGACGCGTACATCAGCTCGTAGATCGGCTCCTGCGCCTGATCTTCGGGCAGAAGCGCGTCGACCAGTTCCGCGAAATAGCCTGCGGTCGCGATCGCTGCCTCATTGAGGCGCAAGTCCGAGAAGTGCTCGATCGTCTCGGCCTGCGAAATGATGTCGAGTCCGCGCGTTCTGGCCACCAGCAACCGTGTGGCGCAAAACGGTTCGAGGTGACCGGCCATCTTGCTCGACGTCCGTCTCGTCCCTTTTGCGACGATCCTGCGCTTTCCTTGCTCAGCGGTGAAGATCGTGATGATGCGATCGGCCTCGCCCAGATCACGGCGACGCAGGACGATGCCACGCACGCGATACAATCTCGCGCGGCGTTCCTCGACATCGTCACTTGCCTGGTCGGCGGCCGGTTCGCGACCGTCCATCATTGCCTCTTCCAACGATTCCTTGCGCTTGCCGCCAATGGCGAGTCCCGACCGGGTTCTCTATACTCCGCGCTAAGTGTGCCCGAATTGAGGGCGACGTGATGGTTGGAAAGATGCGGCAGCGGCCAAACTCGCCGGATGGGACGATAGGGATTGAGCTGAGTGTGCGGGTGATCCCGTTCGCAGTTGGTGGCGACGGTCTCGATGTCGCCTTGTGTCGCGACGCCGGCCAGGAACAGGATCTGAAGCTGGCGTCAGGACAGCTTCGCGGGGGCGAGTCGCTTTCTAATTGTGCCGCGCGAGTCGCTCGCGAAACGCTCTCGCTTCCGCCGGACTACCTCGAACAACTGTATACGTTCAGTGTCGCTGGCCCTGTCGTTCAGGCGATCGTCGCCTACTCCGCCATCCTGTCCGCCGGGACACGCTCGGCTGTCACGCGATTCGGGGGCGTCAGCTTTCATCACGTCGATTCGCTCGACGGTCTCAGCGATGTCGATCGCGGCATCCTCGACTACGCTAAAATGCGCCTGCGGGCCAAGTTGGGCTACAGTAACATCGGTTTCTACTTCCTGCCCGAAACCTTCACGCTTTCGGACCTCCAGGATGTCTATGAATCAGTGATCGGCCGCGAGCTGGATAAGCGCAACTTTCGTCGACGCGTGCTGGCGGCCGGCATCGTCGAATCGGTCGGCGTCAAGCGCCAGACCAGCCATCGCCCCGCCGCGCTCTACCGCTTCGCCGGCGGCGACCCCGCAACAGACGCGCTCACGCCCGGTGACACGGATTGGAGAGCCTGACTGATGGCCACAGAGACGACCGCAGCCCGACAGCTGGCGGAGCGATCGGATCCATATCTAGATTACGTGGAACGCTGGCTCGCGGCGTTGCCGGAGATGTCGCTGGATTCAATCGTCTCGACAGCCGGATCGCCGGACAGGGTCGCGATTCTCTCGGTGGACCTGGTCGTCGGCTTTTGCCACGCCGGTCCGCTTTCCAGCCCACGGGTAGCAGCAATTCTGCCTGCCGTGCAAGCCCTTCTTGAGAAGGCGGTCGACGCTGGGATCGAGAATGTCGTCCTGGCGCAGGATACCCATCGACCCGACGCCGAGGAGTTTGAAAGCTACCCCGCGCACTGCGTCGTTGGAACGGCGGAATCGCGGACCGCGCCTGCGTTGTCGTCGCTACTGTTCGCCGACCGATTCACGGTGATCGAGAAGAACAGCATCTCCACTGTCATCGATCCCGCCTACGCGGACTGGGAAGCGGCCAACGGGCCATTCTCGACCTACGTGGTCGTCGGGGATTGCACGGACCTGTGCGTTTATCAGGCGGCGATGGCGCTCAAGGTCCGCAGCGTCGCGAATCACTTAGGGCAGCGAGTCATCGTCCCGGTTGACTGTGTCGAAACATACGATCTTCCAGTCGAGAAAGCCGTCGAGATTGGTTCGCCTCCTCACGATGGCGACCTCCTGCACCACGTCTTTCTCCACTCGATGGCGCAAAATGGCGTCGAGATCGCGCGAAGGATCGTTTGATGGGCGCCCGCATAGGAACGGTTGCTGTCGTAGCGGCGCGAGATAAGAATGACTCGAACCAGCTCGCCCCGGTGATCCAGCACTGGCTGAAGGATCGCGGCTGCCTGGTCATCTCCGAGGACGACCTCCGACGCGGATCGCGGGCGGACGCGCTGGTGGCGCTCGGCGGTGACGGACTGATGATGCGGATGGCGCACTCGTTTCCAGGCATGCCGTTGCTCGGGATCAACTTCGGCAAGGTCGGCTTTCTGGCGATGGTCGAACGCTCCAGGTGGCAGGACGTGCTATCGCAGGTTATCGACGGCGAGTATCTCATTCAAGACGGACCGACACTGACAGCGAACGTGTATCGCGGCTCAGATAACATCGGTGGGGGCTGGGCGATAAACGATGTCGTCGTGCGCAGCGGCATGCAGATGATCGATGTCGAGCTGTATGTCGACGGCCGATATGTCAACACCTACCCCGGCGACGGAATGATCGTCGCGTCGCCACAAGGCAGCACCGCCTACTGTATGGCGGCCGGCGGGCCGATTCTGGCGGCCGGGGTCCACGGCTTCGCGATCACGCCGATCTCGGCTCATTCGCCGATCCGCGCGACGCTGGTCGTGCCTGAAGAGAGCCGGATCGAGTTGGCGGTCGCCAGCGATCGGGACACGTTTCTAATTCTGGACGGTCTGCTGACGGATGCGTTGCGGCTCGGCGACGTCGTGAAGGTTCAACGTGGCAGTGAGCAGTTCCGGCTGATCATCACCGAGCACATGAACTTCTATACGGCGTTCCAGAGCAAGTTCAACTACCTGATCCGCCCCGGCGCCGTGCCGTCGCTCGGTCACGACCGGCCCGACCTCTGACATCGACAGGCGCTGGCGGCTCGTCGGCGTGGTCTTCGGTCGCGCTCGTGCTCGCGTCAGCGCCAACCGCTTGACGCGGCGCCTCGCCGTCGTCATCGGGCGTCGTATCGTCGTCGCGAAGCGGTCGGGGCCGCAGCTCGTCAGTTCCCTGGCCCGCGCGCTTCGGCGACCGGCCGCCGTCAATCGCCTGGAGCGGGCCGGAAGCCGCCCGCTTCAGGCTCCGTGACGCGCCGTCCTCACGAGCCAGTTCGCGCGGCTCAGGCGCGTCGGTCAGGGTCTGGTCCGCGCCACAATACGGACAGACTTCCCACCGAACGTCCACAAGCCGATGGCAGGTTGTGCATGCGCGTCGCAGTTCGGAACTACAGTGCGGACAGAACACGAAGTCATCGTGAACGGACCTTCGACAGGTTGGGCAGAGCGGCACGTCGTCGAGATCCTGTAACAGGAACTCTTCCTCCATCGAGCGCTGAAACGCCTCGTCAAGCGTTTCGCGCGGACGAAGGATCAGATAGATGATCGCGCCAGGAACGAAAAAGAGGACGACAACCAGCGTCGAAAAGATCTGGGTGAATGGATTCGTGCTGCGGGACGTGATATCGCGGTAGGTCCAGACGACCAACGCGAACCAGAGCGCGAGTAGATAGGCTCCAGCCAGCGCCAGAACGAGCTGAAAGATCCGCGCGATGAGAGCTTCGTCCAATCAGGAATCCCTTCGGGCGGGCCGCTCGGGCATGCGGTTCAGGAAAAGATGCGCTCGTAGCGATTGACGTTGCAGATAAAGACGGCTGCTCCGCCGACCTGCACTTCAACCGGATTTGGCATGTAGAACTCTCCCGGCTCCATGATTGGCAGGAGCGGGTTGACGTACTGAGAGCGCGTGTAACAGGTCTGCTTGACTATCCGCAGCACGTCCGGGACACGCTCGTTGTCGACACCGACCAGGAACGTCGCGTTACTCTCGCGGAGGAAGCCGCCGGCGCTGTTGATCTGCGTCGTGCGGTAGCCGGCGTCAAGCAGCGCCGACCGCAGGCTGTCGGCATCCTTGCCCTGCACGACCGCGAAGATCAGCTTCATCGCTCCACACTCCTGTGCCGGACGACGCCGTCCGTGTTGAGCCGCTCGATCACGCTCTCAAGTATCGTCACATGCACGTCCGCCGGCGACCGCGATCCATCGACAACGACCCATCGATCGGGATTGGCGCGTGCCTCCTGACGATACCAGAATGCAACTCGCGCGTGAAACTCGACACTCTCGCGGTCGATCCGATTGATCTCGCGCGCCCGCGTTCGGCGCTCCAGGCCGACCTCAGCCGGCACATCGACGAGTATCGTCAAGGCCGGCGTCGTCGCGCCGACCGCGAGCGTCTGCATCAGCCGCAGTTCATGGAGCGGCAGCCTGCGGCCACCACCCTGGTAGGCGAACGTCGAGTCGAAGAATCGGTCACACAGGACGATGTCGCCACGGGCGATGGCGGGCCGGATGACGTTTCGAACGTGCTCCGCGCGCGCGCCCGTCATCAGGTATGCCTCCGCTTCGGGGCTGATCGTGGTTTCAGATTCAAGCAACAGCCGTCGCAGCGCCTCGCCAAGCTCCGTACCGCCAGGCTCACGCGTCGTCACGACACGACAGCCGATGCCGCGCAGTGCCTGGGCGAGCAGACCGATCTGGGTCGTTTTGCCGGAACCCTCGGTCCCTTCGAAGCTGACGAACAGGCTCAACTCCAGCCGCCCTCGCGGTAGATCTCAACGTGTCGCTGGGGCTCGCGGCCCCGGCTGCGCGAGCCAAGGTTGTAGCGGTCCGCGAGTTGGTGCTGTAGCCGGCGGATGTACGGCGCTTGAGGCCGCAACTCAATCGGCGGAGCGCCATCGAGAACGGCTGTGATCGCTTCCTCTGCCTCGTACATCGCGTTCGTGATCGGGTCGCCGTCACCACTCGTGACCGTCGCCAGTGGCGCGCCATCAGGCAAATCGTCCGGCCGCACCTCGCGGACGAGGTCGCGCAGGACGTTCACCATCTGGACGACCGTGTTGGCGCGCAGGACGTAGATCGCGACGCCGCGTGTCTCGGCCTCGCGGAGTTGCTGTGGCCGCTGGCGATAGTAGTTCTTCAGCGTCAGCGCCATGTCCGCCTCGTGGACATCGCGGACGATCAGCGCCGGCAACGCGAGCGCGCCGATCGCCTGCTCGAGCCGGTTGCGGCTCACGCCGAATGGGAAGATACGGACGGGCCGCTGCGGCGTGCCGCGTCCGCGCGCCAGTGGATTGCGTTGCAGTTGCTCGGCCTCCGGCTCGGCTTCAAGCCCGCCGCTTTCGATGACACGCGAATCCTCACGATGAGAGGCGCGCGCCGGATGGCGATCGACACGCTCATGCCGGTCGGCGCGCTCGGGGCGAACCGGCGCGATGTCGGTGATGACCATCTCGCCGTCTTCACCGCGCTCGCGCAGCTCGGCGCGCTGCTGCTGGCCACGCAGGATGGCGTCGACGGCGCCTTCCACATCGCGGACGACGGCGACGACATCGCGTTCGCGGATCTCGACCATCACGCCGAAGGTGGGCGGCGCCTTGCGTTCCAGGATTGACTTCTGCGTCCCGCGCCGGCGAGCCTCCTCATCGGAGAGGGTCACCGATTGAATACCTCCGATCAGGTCGGAAAGCGTCGGGTTCATCATCAGATTTTCGAGCGTGTTGCCGTGGGCGGTGCCGATGAGCTGAACGCCACGTTCAGCGATCGTTCGGGCGGCTCCCGCTTCCAGTTCGGTCCCGATCTCATCGATGACGATCACCTCGGGCATGTGGTTCTCGACCGCTTCGATCATTACCGCGTGCTGGAGCGCCGGCGTCGGCACCTGCATCCGCCGCGCGCGGCCGATTGACGGGTGCGGAATGTCGCCATCGCCTGCGATTTCGTTGCTGGTGTCGACAACGACGACGCGCTTCTCCAGGTCGTCGGCGAGCACGCGGGCGACCTCGCGCAGCATGGTCGTCTTGCCAACTCCTGGCCGGCCCAACAGCAGGATGCTCTCGCCGGACTCGACCAGGTCGCTGATGATCCCAATCGTGCCGTAGACGGCTCGGCCAACCCGGCAGGTTAGCCCGACAATGTCGCCCGTGCGGTTGCGGATCGCCGAGATGCGGTGCAGCGTCCGCTCGATCCCGGCGCGATTGTCGTCGCCAAAGCGGCCGATCCGGTGCGCGACCTGCGAGAGGTCCTCGCGGGTGATCTCGTCGTCGCTGAGCCGGATCGCGCCGTCCTGAAAACGTGCTTCTGGACGCCGGCCGAGGTCGAGCACCAGCTCGATCAGACCGGGATCGTCGCGGTTATCCATCATGGCACGGACGGCGTCGGCGATCCGTTCGGGCAGGACGGCCAGCAGGTCGTCAAGATTGTCGGTAACCGCAATCTCGACGTGCATCGGCGTCTCGTCGGCGTTCGAGACAGGGTGAGACTGAATCGTTGTCAATGCGTCATTCGCTCCATTCACGCGCATGGGACGCTAGCGCCGTGCCCTGGCGCGGCCCGCCTCGCGTTTCGCACATAGGTCGGGATACCGCGAGGGACGCGTTCGCCCACGTCGGCCGGGATCGGCGCGAGCCTGGTGTGAATCACTGCCGGCGCGGTAGTGTGGCGCACCATCGCCGTCCGCTCGAGCTCGAATTCAAATCCAGCGTCTTCGAAACCGGACACGAGTTCGCTCGCGTAGTCCGGAACGACGACACGCAGACGGCAATTCGGATCGACGCCGGCCTCGGAGGCGGCTGCCAGGACGAATGCCGACGCTTGCGCGCGGTATTCCGGCGATATCAGCAGCCGCGCCAAGGCCGAGCCGCGCCGAACGTGAAAACCACAGTAGGCCTGGACGCCATTCCTCGTGTCAAGCACGAACGCTGTTGGCCGAGGTGGCATCGCCGTCATCCGTCGGACGATCTTGCGCTGCGGCAGCTCCCAGACGGCGCTTGTCAGCGCCTCCGCGAACTGTACCGCCCTTGGGGTGACGTGATGGTACAACTGGTGGATCGACCAAACATCGCTGTCGTCCTGTTCACGCATGCCCTCCGGCAGACCGACTGGACCGGGCAGCCGCGAGCGCGCCAGAATCATGAACCTCGCGATGCGTTCGAAGCCGGCCAGGCGCAGGCTGTCATGGGCTGGTCCATCGTCGGGAACCGTCGCGAAGAGCCGCTTCGCGCCGATTTCGCCAGCCTGCTTGACCGAGTATTCGAGCAACGCGCTCCAGAGCTCGACGCAAACGTCATCCGTCGCGTCGAGTCGCGGCGAGCCGGCCGCGACACCGAGGACATCCCATCGATAGCGTGACGACTGCGGCCGGAATGAGACGTAGGCGCACAGTTCGCCATCCACCAGCGCGACATAGACGCGTTCTTGTCGCAGGTTGGCCGGTATCGTTGCCAGCAGTTGTCCGGCCAGATCCGGTTGGGTCGAGTCAATGGCGCCGGGCATGTCGAGCCGATCGCGACGCTGATTGACGTGTCGCATCGCTATCAGGTCGCGTGGCTTCAGCGGTCGGATGGCGAGAGTTGGCACGGGTGTCCGGATCTCTCGTTATAAGCCTGTCTCGGCGATGGAGGCCGGAGAGTGTCAGCTACAGTGTGCGCCTTCCTGCAAGCGCTCGGCCAAGCGTAATCTCGTCGGCATACTCCAGATCACCGCCAACCGGAAGGCCGCTGGCGGGCCGGCTGATCGACACGCCGGTCGATATCAACTGGCGCGCGATGTACATCGCCGTCGCGTCGCCTTCAATGTTCGGGTTCATCGCCAGAATGACCTCGTCGGGACGCTCACGATCGACGCGCTCCAAGAGCTCGCGGATACGCAGCTTGTCCGGTCCAATACCATCGACAGGCGAGATAGCACCGTGGAGGATGTGGTACAGCCCACGGAACTCGCCCGTTCGTTCGAGCGCGAGGACATCCAACGGCTCTTCGACAACACAGATCATGCGCTGGTCCCGGTCGGCGTCCAGGCAGACGAAACATGGATCCGACTCGGTGATATTGAAGCAGCGCGAGCAGAGAATGATTCGTTCCTTGACTTCGAGGATTGCCTCAGCCAGCGCGAGCGCCTGCTCGCGTGACGAGCGGAGCAGAAAGTAGGCGAGGCGTGACGCTGACTTCGGACCAACGCCCGGTAAGCGCCCAAGCTCATCAATCAATCTGGCGACCGGCTCCGCTGTGATTCTGGATTGCCGCAATTCGAGCCTCCACCAGCCTGAATATCCGGTGAAAAGTATACATTGCGGCGGCTGCCGCCCTCTGTCACTCGTCCCAGTCGTCGGCTGTGATCACCGATCGCACCTTTGAGCCATCGGCAGGCCCGATAATGCCCTCGTCCTCCATCGTCTCGATCAACCGGGCGGCGCGGTTGTAACCGATTCTCAGCCGGCGCTGCAACATCGAGGCCGAGGCCGTTCCTTGCTGGCGGACAATCGTCAGCGCCTGCTCCAGCAGCGGGTCATCGCTGCCGTCATCCGACTCGCTATCGGTCGGCAACTGCGCCCACTCAGGCTCGTAGACCGTCTCCGGCGCCAGCAACCGCCAGTGCTTGACGATCTTCTGCAAGTCCTGGTCATCGATATACGAGCCTTGAATGCGGTGCGCCTTGGCGGCGTCGGCCGGCATGAAGAGCATGTCTCCGCGTCCCAGCAGGCGTTCGGCGCCCACGACATCGAGGATGACACGGCTATCGGTCAGGGACGTCACGGCGAACGCGATTCGAGCGGGAACGTTGGCCTTGATCAGCCCGGTCAGGACATCGACCGTCGGACGCTGGGTGGCGATCAGCAGGTGAATGCCGGTCGCTCGCGCCATTTGCGCCAGGCGGACGAGAATCGTCTCGACCTCGTCGGGCGTCGTCATCATCAGGTCGGCCAGCTCATCGATGACGACGACGATGTAGGGCATTTTGTCCAGCGTTGGCTCGGTCGAGCGTCGCAGCTCGTAACCGTCGATGTTGCGCACCCCAAGGCGCGAAAAGAGCTGGTAGCGTCGCTCCATCTCACGCAGGACGGCCCGCAGCGCCGAGACGACTTTGTTCATCTCGGTGACAACCGGTGACAGGAGATGCGGCACGCCTTCGAATCCGGCCATCTCGACCATCTTCGGATCGATCATGATCATGCGCAGGTCATCGGGCGTCTTGGTCAGGAGGAAGGTCGCGATGATTCCGTTAAGGCAGACACTCTTGCCGGACCCGGTCGCGCCGGCGATCAACAGGTGCGGCATCTTCGCCAGATCGCCGACGATGTATCGGCCGTTGACATCCCGGCCGAGCGGAAGCGGCAGCTTCGCGCTGGACTTCGTGAACCCGCTCGATTCCAGCGTCTCGCGCAAGCCGACAGTTGAAATTGTGGCATTCGGAATCTCGATCCCGACCCTCGCCATGCCTGGCACCGGAGCTTCAATCCGGATCGAAGGGGCGGCCAGCGCCAACGCAAGGTCGTTGTGCAACTCGGTAATCCGACGCACTTTGACCCCTGAACCGGGCTGGACGGTGAAGAGCGTCACGGCTGGGCCAGGAAAGACTTCGCGGACCTTCGCTTCAACCTTGAAGGATGCCAGCGTCTCTTCAATTCGCTTGGCTTTGGCTTCAAGGTCGCTTGCGTCCGGCTCGGAACTCTCGTAGAGCGCGAGTTGAGAGAGCGACGGGAGCTTCCACTTGCCCTTCGCCGCCGATCGCGGTTCGACCTCGACTACCTCAACAGCGGACGGCGTGGGGCGAATCGCTGGCGCTGGCTTGGGGGCGCGGATAACTGGTGGCGCGGGAACAACCAGTTCGGCCACCGCCTGAATCTCGCGCGTGCCTTCACGTTGGAACTTCCCGGTCGCCGGAGTCACGGCGGTTTCAGAAGGATCCGAGGCCTCGTCGATGTCGAAGTCAATACGATCTTCAGGCAGTGGGACATCGAAATACACCCGACGCGGGCGAACACGTCGCCACGATTCCGCGATTTCACGCGTCGTGTAGCCGGTGACGAGGAACACACCCGCGAAACCAACCGCGATCAGCGTTAGTCCCGCGCCAACCTCGCCCAACAGACGCATCAGGGCGGAGGCGACCGCCCAGCCGGCGGCGCCGCCGGTGGTCGTGACGTCCGCGTCGATCCGGCCCAACGTGATCAGGCCAACGACCGACGCCGCGGTCACGCCGCCACCGATGATGCGCCGGACCCGCTGGCCGGCCTCACCCGCACGCCAGACCTCAGCCGCGATGACCGACAATCCAAGCGGCACGAGCATCGCCGCCTGCCCGAACAACGCGCGAGTTGCGCTGCCCAGGTAATCGAGCGCGCTACCACCCGCCAGCCCGACCAGCGGCAGCGCCATGATGACGGCCGCCGTGAAGACCGCGAACGCGATCAGCTCCTCGCGCAGCCGCGTCGGAATCTCGACACTCGCAAACCACCGACCGATCCGGCGTAGCGCGCGGCGCCGACGAGACGGGCGCGCCGGCAAGACGGGAGCCGCGACGTTGACCCGACGGGTCGTTCCCTGTTGTGTTGTCTTCGTTTTCGCTCGCGCCGCCACACACACTCCTCGCTGTGTACATAGTGTACGTACACTTTACGTCGCGCGGCCTTCCGGGTCAAGGAAAAGCGGAAATTCGGATGAAATGGAACTGGTTCCATGCAGGGGCCGATCCTGTAGCGACCCATACGCATCAAGGCAAGCCTGTCGATGTGGCACGTGTGCCCTCCGGATCGATGAGCCGTTGGTAGGTGTTGGATGGGTGCGACGCGGATTCAACCGTCCAGCATGCGGCAGACAGCGCCGGATAGCGTCGAGTGTGTCTCGCAGGCGACGTGGGTCCTCGAGGGTATGCGCCAGCATGATGACATGCTGGCGCACCACCTGTCCGGCAGCCACCAGACTATGATCGGGCGCCGCCCAGCCGGCCATCACCATCAGCCAGTGCTGAATGAGCAGACCGATCAGCTTGGCATACACTTCACACAGAATGCGCCACGGCTTGGCACTGCGCCAGCTCGCGAGTTGACCATCCTGCTTCCACAGCTTGAAGAGCAACTCGATTTGCCAGCGGACGCGCAACAGTGCCGGTGCCTCGGCCAGCGTGAGCCGCTCACGTGGCAGGTTGGTGACCAGCACCGTCCAGCCAGCCAACGCCAGTCGCTCGGCACGGAGTGTCTGGCGCTTCTTGGACGCCTCGCGCCGCAGGCGTCGCTCACGCTGTCGGCGCACCGCCTGCGGCG
>JBBECJ010000228.1:0-3804 GCA_040881885.1 Thermomicrobiales bacterium
CGTAGAGTCCGCGAGCGCGGATCGTAGTGGTCGCTGAGCTGTCCCGGAACGCGCTCAACTGGAACGTCATAGAGGCCGTTCGCGTTAAGAATCTCCTGGGCGACCTGGGCGCCGGTTCGCCGGCCGTTGGTGGGCACGTTCGAGAACTTCTTGAACGTGCTGGTGACCTTCCACTGCGCGAACATGACGAACGCTATCGCCGGCAGCATGAAGACGAAGTACAAGGGATCGAAAATCATGGTAAATCTCACTCTCCGAATCGCCGTGATCGCGACGATTCACACCGGGACACACGCGGTCCCAGCCCACCGAGCCAGCTGTGTTTCCGTATCGTCACGCAGGTTTTCGGAGAACGGTCGCTCCAGTGGCGGCAGCGAAGCATGCCTCCCTGCCATGCTATAGTATGCCGCAGCGCGAACCGCGAATCAATCGGCGGGCGATGGCCTAGCTGACCGCGAAAGGACCAGGCGACGCCGCCAGATGCCGCTCGACAACTTTGACGCCCAGCTAGACGCATCCATCCTCTCCACCATCTCGATCGCAGAGGATCAGGCGGCGCCGATCGGCGAACGCGACATGCCGATCTACGACGTTCTGCGCTACCACCTCGGGTTCCTCGACGAGCGTTTCGAACCGGAACGCGTCAACGCCGGCAAGCGCGTCCGGCCCCGGCTGTGTGTGCTGGCCTGCCAGGCGTCGGGTGGAGATCCGTCACGCGCGATCCATGTCGCGGCGGCGATTGAGCTGCTGCACAACTTCACACTGATCCACGACGACATCCAGGATCAAAGTGAGTTCCGCCGCCATCGCCGGACGATCTGGGACCTGTGGGGCACGGCCCAGGCTATCAACGCCGGCGACGCGATGTTCGCGATTGCCCACCGGGCGTTGAACCGCTCAATCGACGCGGGCGTTGATCCGGCAACCGTGCTTGAGCTGTCGAACGGGCTACACGACGCCACGTTAAGGATTGTCGAAGGTCAGGTGCTCGATCTGAGCTTTGAGCGGCGAAACGATGTCCAGGCTTCGGACTACCTGACGATGATCGGCGGCAAAACTGGCGCGCTGACTCGCTGCGCCTGCTGGGCCGGCGCGCTCATCGCCGGGGCGGACAGACAGCAGGCCGCGCAGTTTGCTGAGTTCGGAGCGGCGCTCGGGATCGGCTTTCAGTTGCGCGACGACATCCTCGGCGTTTGGGGCGAACCCGGCGACACCGGCAAGAGCAGGGCTGACGACATCCGCCGCCGGAAAAAGTCGCTGCCGGTACTGCTACTGCGGGAACGGGCGACGGCGGAGGAGCAGGCACTCCTCGACGCGATCTACGAACACGACGACGTGACCGCGGACGAAATTGAGGCAGTCCTCGTGATGATGCGCGTCCACGAGGTCGCGCCGGATGTTCAGGCGCGGGTGCTTGCCTGGCACAACCGCGCTCGCGATCTGCTCGAAGCAGCCGCGCCCGATTCACCCGCCCGTGACGCATTGTTTGATCTTGTCAAAACGCTCGAAGCCCGCGCCAGCTAACGGCCACCGCCAACCAGCGTTGTTACGGGAAGCCGGTAACCTTCACTCGCCAATCGCCGCAACATACCTTCGACCAACCCAAACGGTCCGGCCAGCATCATGTCACCGTGCGGCACGGCGGCGTGGTAACCGAGTGGGAAGGCGACTCGACGGTTCGGGCCTGTGATCGCCACGAATGGGAACTCACCTGCCTTGCGATACGCTGGATCGAAGGCGGCGCCGTGACCGCCGTACGCTGTCACCTCATCATGAGTCAGCGTCCCGGATTGCAGCCGCTCAACCAGATGGGCCAGCAGCGCGGGCGTGATACCGCCCGTGTGATGCTCAAACAGCCCGTAGATCCGCTGATCGCGGATCGCGACACCGAACGTGTGCATGTTGCCGATATTGACGAGCACCGCGCCGCCGCCGGCCGCCTGTCGAGCGACGACTGGATCCCCAAGCACGCCCATCACCGCCGCCGTGCCGGTGTCCATCACGACCGCGCCGGGTAGATCGTCGATAACGGCGCGCATCCGGATCATATACTCAGGCGGATCGCGGTAGACCATGCCAGCCAGGTTGTCGCCGTCTTCGAGCAGCAATTGCAGAAACTCGTAGCGGAACTCGCGGCCACTCGCGCCTGGCAGGTAGCCGTGATCCTGGACGGCGATCGCGAACAGGGACGGCACCTCGATCCCGAAGCGTCCAAGCACATCGGCAATGGCAGCCAGGTCGATGTCCTGCATCCAGATGATCTCTGCTCCCGGCGGTGGGGTGTCGCTGAGCGCGACACCCATTCCCTGGACGCGCGCGAGGTCATTGTGGAGGGAGCGCGCCGCCTCAGGAGTGGCCGTCACGGCCAGGCCAACGGCGATGTGCGCCTCGACCGCCGACGACGACGCTCCGCCGCCCATCACCGAGCCGGTCAGATGGACGGGCCGTCCCGCTGCCGTGGCGCGTCGAATCCGCCCGGCGACGACCTGTGTCTGTGACGGCAGGACGAGCTTGACGCAGTTCTCGATCGTTCTGTCACTCTCGTAGACGAGAATGTCCTGCGTTCCGGCGCCGACGTCGACGGCCAGAATCCGAAGCGGGTCAATCGCAATCTGCCGCTCAGACAGGATGCCCGTTGTCGCCGGTAGCGCTGATGCCATATCGTCGTTTCTCGAATCACTTACCGCGCATGCGGACAGTCAGTCAACCAGTAGTACCACAACCCGAATTGCGACGAACCGAACCCCGCCGCGCGGGCTACGATAACCAGCGCAACCAGCATGGGCCGGGATTGAGCCGTCGCACGTAGCGACGCGCGTCGTCGCAGGCGGGGCCATAGGACGACGCGCGTTCTAGCTCGATCAAGACTACCTGTGGTCGCGTCCTGAAGCGCCACGGCAGCTTTGAGACGCCCAGGCCGTTCGAAATAATCAGCACCGCGCCGCGCACCCAGTGCAGACCGCGATGAAGCTCCGGGTCCGGACGCTGTGGAGCACCGCGCAACCGCCGCGCGAGTGACACGAACGGAATACGGCCGTCGGGGACAAGCCGGACCTGCCCACCGTGGGTATGCCCGGCGAGCATCAACCGGACCCGGCCAACCGGAAGTGTCGTCGCGGCGACCGGCGAGTGCGCCAGATACAACAACGCATCGGCTTCGGTGGGCAACTCGGAGAACGCCTGCTCCTCGTCCATCTTCCACGAGAACGGGTCGTCAACGCCCACGATCCAGGCCGGCAGCCCGCGCACGGGCAGGTTTATGGCGCGGTTGCCGAGCACTTCAACTCCGGCCCTCGACAGCTCATCGAGCAGCCGCTCCTGGTCGGCTTGCGGCCCACGATGATCGTGATTGCCGAGAACCGCTACGACCGACTCAGCGCCTGGCCAGTCCGAGAACAGGTCGCCAACATCGCGAACCTGTCCACCATTGTAGAAATCGCCTGTCAGCGCGACGATATCGGGCTCGTCTCCCAGGGCGATCGCCTTTGCGCGCCGGAGCAGATCGAGAGGGACGCCACCGCCGGCGTGAAAGTCCGACAGATGGGCGATCCGCAGTCCGATCCACTCGTTGGGAAGCGCCGGAACGGCGACTTTGATCCGAACGATCTCCAGCCAGCGGGGAGCGATCCAGGTCGCATAGGCGGCGACAGCGCCCGCAAGCGTGGCAACGCTACCGATTAGCCCGACGCTCAGTGCCCGCTTCGATCGGTTCATGATCCTCCCTGGCGGTTGACTACCGGCCACCCGCGACGGGCGAGCGACTGACTGACAGGACTCGATCCTTTCCGCGCTTTCGCGCGCCGC
>JBBECJ010000229.1:0-3785 GCA_040881885.1 Thermomicrobiales bacterium
AGCTCGCTGTGCTGGAGATCACGCGGGTCAGGAGCCCATCTGGCGCCGATCGTCGCTTCGACCGCGACACCGGCCGCCGCGTCACAGATCGACCGCTCCAGTCCACTGACGCCCATCCGGTTGAACAGCCGCGAGACAGCGACCGGGTTCTGAACCAGCCCGAGCGTCCCGCTGTATGAATACGGCAGAATGGCGGCCGGCCCGTCGTCGGCGATGATCGACTTCCAACGATCGGCGATCTCGGCCAGCGCCGCGTCCCAACTGACGCGCTGCCACTCGCCCGATCCCTTCGGGCCGACGCGGCGCAGCGGGTACTTGAGCCGGTCCGGGTGGTAGACACGGTCGAGATACGGACGGACTTTGGCGCACAGCCAGCCCTGTGTGATCGGATGCTCGGCGTCGCCCTTGAACCCGACCGCGACACCGTCTCGCACTTCCGTCCAGGTCGCGCAGGTGTCCGGGCAATCATGCGGGCAGGCGCCGCGCACCATTCGAATCTCGCCGGTTGTCATCGTCTATCCCGTCGCTGAGTTACATCTCTTCGTCAATCTGGCTAGTGTACGCCGCCCCATTTCATTAGCCAATCGGCTAGACTGGTCTCAGCCAACCGGAGCTGCGTTTGAGGAGGGACATCCTGATGCTGACCACGAATCGCCCCGAAGCCGCCGACAAGGCACTGGCGGCCTCTTTCCAGCAGTCACGCTCGCGCGTCTTCGCCCGTCAGGGGATGGTCGCGACCGCCCATCCGCTGGCGACGGCGGCCGGGCTGGACGCGCTCCGGCGCGGCGGCAACGCAATGGACGCCGCGATCGCAGCCGCCCTCGTGACCGGCGTCGTCCTGCCGGCCATGTCGGGCCTCGGCGGAGATGCCTTCTACATCCACGCCGACGGCAAGACCGGCAAGGTCACCGCCCTCAACAGCTCCGGGATCGCGCCGCGCGCGCTATCGCGCGAGTACTTCGTCTCCCGCGGCCACCAGAAGATGCCATTTTTCGGGCCGCACTCACCCGGCATCCCCGGCGCGGTCGCCGGCTACTTCGAAGCGATCAACACGCATTGCCGCCTGTCGGTCGATGACCTGTTCCGGGCCGCGATCCACTACGCGGAGAACGGCTTTCCGCTCTCGGCGACCGGCTCCCGGACGATCGCCAGCGCCCGCGATGAGATGGCCAAGTACCCGACCTCGGCCGCGATTTTCCTGCGCAATGGTGAGGCGCTCCAGCCAGGCGAGATGCTCATCAACCGCGACGTCGCGCAGTCACTGCGACTCGTGGCCGAGGGCGGTCCGGACGCGTTCTATCGTGGAGACCTTGCCCGCCGGATCGCCGATGCTGTTCGTGACACGGGCGGCGAGATGACCGCCGACGACTTCGCCGACCACACCGCTGACGTCTACGAGCCGATCGCGACCGACTATCGCGGCCAGACGGTCTACCAGACGACGCTCCCGACTCAAGGACACATCGTCCTCGAAGAGCTCAACATCATTGAGAATGCCGATATCGCCGCGATGGGACACAGCACCGCTGACAGCATCCACCTGTTGATCGAGGCCAAGAAGCGTGCCTTCGCCGACCGCAACGCTTACTCACGCGATCCGCGCTTCGGCCCGACGCCGCTCGAGACGCTGATCTCGAAGGAGTTTGCGCGCGCCCGTTACGAGGACATCGACATGCGGCGCGCCAGCGACGAGGTCGCGCCGGGCGCGATCCCGGAGATGGACGGCGACACGACCTACCTCTGCACGGCCGACGCCGAGGGCAACATGGTCTCGTTCATCCATTCCCTCTCGGCCGGCTTCGGCAGCCAGGTCGTCGCCGGAGACACCGGCATCATGCTCAATAACCGCGCCGGACGCGGCTTCAGCCTCGAACAGGGTCATCCGAACGTCATCGAAGGCGGCAAGAAGACGATGCACACCCTCAACTGCTTCGCGATCGCCAGGGACGGCAAGCCGTACCTCGTCGGCGGGACGCCCGGCGGCGACCAGCAACCGCAGTGGAACATGCAGATCATCTCGAACCTGATCGACTACGGGATGGATGTCCAGGAGGCCGTCGAGGCCCCGCGCTGGCAGGGCTTCCCCGGCACCGACCCGATCAACCTGCCCAACCCGTTCGAGCTGCGGATCGAATCGCGCGTCGACGAGTCGGTCATCGAGGAATTGCGCCAGCGCGGCCACACCGTCAAGGTGCTTGGCCCGTACGCCGCCGGCGGCGCCGCCTTCCTGATCGCTCGCGACCCGGAGACCGGCATTCTCCAGGGCGGTGGCGACCCACGCTCCGAGGGCCTTGCGCTCGGTTACTAGCTCGCGCATCACAAGGCGGTGAGCACAGGAGCATCACCGCCTCCAATCACAATATCGTAGGGACGGACCGGGCGCCCTCTGGGCGATGTCCGTCCCTACGCATTATCAACGTTACCCTTGTAGCGTCCACTCAAAAACACCGTGATCAGCCGGCCAAGCGCTTCGGGGCGGTCCTCGGGGACGAAGTGGTTGCTGTGCTCAAAAAGTTCGAAGTTGCCGGCGGGAAGGATGCTGGCGATCCTGCGGCCGAGGTGCGTGCGGAAGGTCGGGTCACGATCACCCCAGACGACGAGCGCGGGGCGATCGAACGCTTCGAACGCGTCACGCCAGCGGCAGAACGCCTGCTCGTTCATCCGTTCGGCCCCTTCGCGGAAGAGGCGCAGCAGAACGTCGCCAAAACCGTCGGTGAACGGATGCCAGTAGACATCCATGACATCTGAGGTCAATCGCTGGCGCTCGGTGACATACATCCGGAACGCCTCGCGCAACATGAACTTTCGCGCGACCCGAAAGGCCGCCTCGCCAACACCCGGCAACTTCAGCAGGCTGAACGGATTGGGACGCGAGCCGCTCCAGTCGTCGGCCCAGAGGCTCGTGTTGAGGACAACCAGATCGGTCACCAGGCTTGCGTCGCGCGCGAGCAGCTCTGCGCCAACCAGCGCGCCGAAGTCGTGGACAACCAGCGCGAAGCGCTCGACGCCCAGCTCGCTCAACACGCGTTGAATGAACGTCGCCTGACCAATGGGCGAGAGATCAGCGTCAGCGGTCCGGTCCGCGAAGCCGAATCCGAGCAGATCGGGCGCGATGACGCGCCAGCGGCGGCTGACGACTTGAGCAACGTCGCGCCACAGGAACGCCTGGGTCGGGATGCCGTGCAGGAAGACGGCCGGATCGCCCATTCCCGTGTCGAGCACGAAGGTCCGGAGGCCGTCGACGGTGACCGGAGTACGTTGTCGCTGCCAGTCCTCGACAGCGTCCGGAACGCGCGCCACTATGCGAGATCCTGCGGGCGTGGCTCCTGCGGGCGTGGTTCCTCGGTGACTGGCTCAGTGGAATCTGGATCGGTGGCAACTGCCGGAGTTGCGGGCGGTCCAGACACAGCCGTCAGCCGCAGACCCGGAAGAATCGCGCCGATGATATCCATCGGCAACGGGAAGACGATCGTGGAGTTCTTCTCAGCGGCGATTTCCGTTAGCGTCTGTAGATAACGAAGTTGAATCGCGATCGGCTGTGTCGCAATAACAGCGGCGGCCGCCTGGAGCTGCTGTGACGCCTGGAATTCGCCCTCGGCGTGAATGATCTTGGCGCGCTTTTCACGCTCGGCCTCGGCCTGACGCGCCATCGCGCGTTGCATCGATTGCGGTAACTCGACGTCCTTGACCTCGACGACGCTGACTTTGACGCCCCACGGCTCGGTCTGCTCGTCGATGATCGTCTGGAGCTGTTGGTTGATGTTCTCGCGTTCCGAGAGCAGTTG
>JBBECJ010000230.1:0-3774 GCA_040881885.1 Thermomicrobiales bacterium
GGCTAACAGCTAACGGACTAGTAGTCCATTCCGCCCGGCATGGCCGGCATGGCCGACTGCTCCTGAGGCTTCTCGGTGATGAGGGCCTCGGTCGTCAGGATCATGCCGGCAATCGAGGCGGCGTTCTCGATTGCCGAGCGGGTGACCTTGGCCGGGTCGATGATGCCCCACTCGAACAGATCGCCATACTCGTTGCGGATGACCTCGTAGCCGATGTTGACGTTCTTCTGCTCGATCTGCATGCGGCGGATGGTCGAGACGACGACCGCGCCGTCTTGGCCGGCGTTCTCGACGATGCCGCGCAGCGGCTCTTCGAGTGCGCGCTTGAGGATCATGACGCCGGTGCGGACATCACCCTCGACGACCATGCCGTCCAGCGCCTCGGAGGCGCGGATCAGCGCGACGCCACCACCCGGGACCATGCCCTCTTCGACGCCCGCGCGGGCGGCCGAGAGCGCATCTTCGACGCGGTGCTTCTTCTCCTTGAGCTCGGTCTCGGTCGCGGCGCCAACCTTGATGACGGCTACGCCGCCGGCCAGCTTGGCCATCCGCTCCTGAAGCTTCTCGCGGTCGAAGTCGGAAGTCGTGGTCTCGATCTGAGCCTTGATCTGCTCGATCCGGCCCTTGATCTCGCCCTCGTCGCCGCCGCCCTCGACGATTGTCGTGTCGTCCTTGGTTGCGACGATGCGGCGCGCCTTGCCGAGGTCGGTGACAGCCGCGCTCTCGAGCTTGCGGCCGACTTCCTCGGAGATGACGGTGCCGCCGGTCAGGATCGCGATGTCGCGCAGCATCTCCTTGCGGCGATCGCCGAAGCCCGGCGCCTTGACGGCCAGGACGCTGATCGTGCCACGTAGCTTATTGACGACCAGCGTCGCCAGCGCCTCGCCATCAACATCCTCGGCGATGATGACCATGCTCTTGGTGACCTGCAGCGCCTTCTCAAGCACCGGCAGCAGGTCGGAGACAGCCGAGATCTTCTTGTCGGTGATCAGGATCATCGGGTCGTCGAGGACGGCTTCCATCCGGTCGGTGTTGGTGACGAAGTAGGGGGAGATGTAGCCGCGGTCGATCTGCATGCCCTCGGTGTACTCGGTCTCGAACTGCAGACCACGCGACTCCTCGACGGTGATGACGCCGTCGCGGCCGACCTTCTCCATGACATCGGCGATCAGGTTGCCGATCTCCTCGTCAGCGGCCGAGATGGTCGCGACATGCGCGATGTCTTCCTTGCCGCCGACTTCCTTGGCCATCGCGCGGATCGCGGCCACAGCCTGCTGCGCGCCGAGCTCGACGCCCTGCTTGAGCTGCATGGCGTTCGCGCCGGCGGCGATGTTGCGCATGCCCTCGTGGACGATCGCCTGGGCCAGGACGGTGGCTGTCGTCGTGCCGTCACCGGCAACGTCGTTAGTCTTGGTCGCGGCTTCCTTCAGAAGCTGGGCGCCCATGTTCTGAAACGGATCTTCGAGCTCGATCTCCTTGGCGACGGTGACGCCGTCATGGGTGACGGTCGGGGCGCCGAACTTCTTGTCAAGCGCGACGTTGCGGCCCTTCGGGCCGAGGGTGGTCTTGACGGCGTTGGCCAGCGTGTCGATGCCGATCTTCAGCGACCGACGCGCTTCCTCGTCGAATGCAATGATTTTCGCTGCCACGAGTTGATCCCTCCTCTAGTTCCCTACCTGCTGATAGCTGACAGTTGACTACTCGCTGATGACGGCCAAGATGTCCTTCTCGGACAGAATCAGCAGATCTTCGTCGTCGAGCTTGAACTCGGTGCCGGCGTACTTGGCGAAGAGGACGGTGTCGCCCTTCTTCACGTCCATCTCGACGCGGTCACCCTTCTCGTTGATGCGGCCCTTGCCGACGGCGAGGATCTCGCCACGCTGCGGTTTCTCCTTGGCCGTGTCCGGCAGGACGATGCCGCTGCTTCTGACATCCTCGCGCGCCGACGGCTTGATGACGACACGGTCGCCAAGCGGAGTCAAACTGGTTGCAGTCTTGGTCGACACCTGTGGTAACCTCCTCCGTACCAAAACGATGCGGTCATTGCGGGTTGAATCCCGTTCCGCTTCCCCTCTGCTCGCATTGGCACTCTCGATGCGAGAGTGCTAACCCACCGCCTATGATAGTCCAGTCAGTCGTGAGATGCAAGAGGATTCTGGCAGTCTGGCGGCGTGATTGCCAGAGACCGGACTTGGCGTGCCTCCTCCCCGCGTCGGGGCAATGGCCGCGGCCGCCCTTTTTGACACACGCTCACCCGGCGACGGGCGGCCGCAGCCATTGCCCCGACGCGGGGAGGAGGCTCTGGCTCCTACAACCCGCTCATCCGCACGACCTCGACACCACGCGCCTCGATCGCGGCCACGTAGCGGTTGATGCCGATCATGTCGCTGGCAATGTGGCCGGTGACGATCAGGTTGCCGCCGGTCGTCGCCGACGACTCGCGCAGCCGAGCGACCTCGTCGGCCGCGCAGTGGATGTAGAGGACGCTGCCGATTCCGTGGTCGAACAGCGTCTGGGCGATCCTGGCGCCGCCGTTCGTGCCGGCGCCGTGGATGACGGCCAGCTTGCCGAGCGGGTTGTCGAAGGCGCCGACCGGCACCATGATCCGCGTCTGGGCGTCGGCCAGCTCCGGCAGCGTCTGCAATGCGTCGATCGCGTCCTGGACGAGCGGCGCGCGGTCGAGCGTCGTCAGATGCTCGTCGATCGTCGTGACCATGATCCGCCGGCCAAGCTCGTCGAGCGGCAGGTGGATGTTGCAGAGCGGCATCCCCAACAGCCGCGCGACCGACGGGACATGGTCGAAGTTGGCGGCGTGGGCGCTCATCATTGACCGCGAGATCAGTGGCTGGGCCGCTTCGCGCGCCGCGTCTGCCGGGACACCGTGCTCGATCAACAGCTCGATCTGGCGCGTGAGCACCTCCGGAAAGCGCAACGTCGCCGAGCCGCCGGCCGGGTGGTGGGCAATCACACCGCCGATCCCCAACTGCCGCGCCAGCAACAGTTCGGCGGCGCCGATGTCGATCCCGAACATCAGCCGTTGCATCTCCTCTCCAGCGACCTGGACCGCTGAATCGCCCGGCAATTGCTCCATCCCGCCCAGCTCCAGCGCGATCGCGACCAGTTCATCGCTTGAGATTGGCATCGACTCCCCCTTCGACTTCGACAACGCGTTCGACTCTGCGCGTATTATCATCGCGCGTGGCATGCCGTGGCGTGCGGCGCCGCAGGAATCTGCGAATCGCGCGGGCGTTCTATAAAGATGTGCGATCGAGCGAGACAGACAAGGTGTGAGCGATGGCAACCGAACAGCAAGCTCTGGACGTCACTGACGCGACCTTCCAGTCCGCCGTCATCGAGGAGTCGAAGACGCGGCCGGTCGTCGTTGATTTCTGGGCGCCGTGGTGCGGCCCGTGCCGCATCCTCAGCCCGATCATTGAAAAGGTGGCCGGCGAGTTCGAGGGCGATGTCGTGCTGACCAAGCTGAATGTCGATGAGAACCAACAGGCGTCGGCGCAGTATCGCGTCCAGGGCATACCGGCCGTCAAGGCGTTCCGCGATGGCCGTGTCGTCAACGAGTTCACCGGCGCGCTGCCGGAGCCTCAGGTGCGCGCGTTCTTCCAGTCGCTGGCTCCGACCGCCGCCGACCGTGCCTCCGACGAGGCCGAGGAGCTGCTGACAGGTGGCGACATCGCCGGCGCCGAGGCGCGCTTTCGCGAGATTCTGGCGGAGGTGTCGGACGATCCAAAGGCCGTCATCGGGCTGGCCAACATCCTC
>JBBECJ010000231.1:0-3761 GCA_040881885.1 Thermomicrobiales bacterium
GTAACCCAGCTCGGTCGTGAACATCAGCGTCCAAGCGCGCGCGCGCGACGCCTGCCCGCCCGCGCGCAGCGGGACCGCGAGCCACGTCCGCTCTCCCACCACAATCCGCTGGACAGCGTCGCCGCTCTCGCGCGACATCCGCTGGCCGTCGCCATCCCGCAACGGCACATCGTCCGGCGAGGCCGACGAACGGGCGATGACGGCGCCGGCGGCGTCAAGCAGCGCCAGCGGCCGGCGCGCGATAGTCGAGGCGGCCTCCAGCAGCCCGTCGAGGCCGGCCCCAGCCATCGTCGCCGACGACAGCGCCCGCGATAGCGCCGAGCCAATGCCGTACAGGTCAGCGCGACGCTCGGTGAACAGCCGGTTGAGGACTGATTCGGCGTCGCTCGGGAAGGCTCCGCTCGTAATCAGCAGCGGGACGGCTATCTCGGCCGGAGCGTCCTCGGCAAATGCGCGGTCCACCATCAGGGCCGCGATCGGCTGGTCCGCCAGCATTCGCAGGAACCCCGAGCGGTCCAGATCTTCCGATTGCTCGATTCGCTCCAGTGTCCGGGGCGGCACGACGATAATCTCCCCCCCACGCAGGGCCGGCACGATCGGCGTCGTCACACGGATCGCGGCTGCCCAACTGATGACGGTAGCGAGGCCAGCCTCACGTGCGGTCCCGACCGAAGGCTGAAATGTCAACCCGCGCTCCCAGTGGAGTAGATCGTCGATCGTGATATCGGCCATAGCCCGGCTTCCCAATCAGTCATCGCGCATAACGGATTGTGACTCGTTCGAATGATACGTGCCTGCGCTAGCCGTCCTGTTGTGCCTCGCGCATAAGTTCGTCCACATTTGGGCCAGCATGCGGTGCATAGATGGTTCGTGCAACAATCCGAACGATTGGCGTGTTCCAATCGTTCGGATTGCCTTCGACGTTGACGGAAACACAGGCGCGAACCATGCACGTTGTCATCGAGCGGACGAGCCCGACGCCGATATACTTGCAGATTTCTCAACAACTGCGGCAGTCCATATTGGACGGCGAGCCACCGTCAGGCGCCAAGCTGCCGCCTGAGCGTCGGCTGGCGAAGCTGTTGGGTGTCAACCGGACGACGATCGTCAACGCCTACCGCGAGCTGGCTGCTGATGGGCTGATCTCCGGTCAGGTCGGACGAGGCACCGTCGTCATCTTCGGCGCGCGCGATGCCGACGCTGCGGCCGATGTCACGGCCTGGCCACGCGTCAACGGGCAACACCCGCTAGACAACGGCGCTTCGACGTTGGACGGTGATTTCAACGACGGCTCCACCCGCTCACGCCAGAGCTCCGTCCCCTGGGCACAACTCTTCACGGCCGTTACGGATGTGATGGATGACCCGCTCCTGCGTGACGCGATGACCGTCTCAGCCCGGCCGGACGTCATCCGGCTCGCGACCGGCATTCCGGCGCCGGAGCTGTATCCGATCGACGCGATTCGCCAGATTTTCGATCAGGCGCTCGACAACGCTGGCTCGACGCTACTCCAGCACACGCCGACGGAAGGCTACCCGCCGCTACGCGAGCAGCTCGCGGGCTGGATGGAACGCCAGGCAGCGATCGCCGGCGCGTCGGTCGTGGTCGAGCCAAATCAGATCGTCGTCGTCGCCGGCTCCCAGCAGGGGCTGTATCTGCTGGCGCGGACGCTGATCGATCCGGGCGACCTCGTTGCGGTCGAGTCGCCAACCTATCTCGGCGCGGCGCAGGTCTTTCGGGCAGCCGGCGCGCGCTTGATGCCGATTCCGATCGACGGCGACGGCATGCAGGTCGATCTGTTGCAGGATCTACTCCCGCGCCGCCGTCCGAAGCTGATTTATACGCTGCCAACGTTCCAGAACCCGAGCGGCACGGTGATGGCGATGGGCCGCAGGCTGCGCCTGCTCGACCTGGCCGCCCGCTACCAGATCCCGGTCATCGAGGACGACCCCTACGGCGCCCTGCGTTACGACGGACGGGCGTTGCCGACGCTGGCAACGATCGACCGGGCCGAGGGGCGCGGCAACGTGATCTATCTCAGCACGGTTTCGAAGATGCTCTTCCCCGGTTTCCGGATCGGCTGGATCTCGGGCGTCAAGCCGGTCATTGAGCAGGTGACGTTGATGAAGCAACTCGTCGATCTCGACACGAACGCGCTCGCCCAACGCGCGGTCTGCGCGTTTTTCGAGCGCGGTCTGCTCGATGAGCATCTTGCGCTCGTCAACCGTGTTTACCCCCAACGCCGCGACCGAATGTTGGAGGCGCTGCGCCAACGCGCAGGCGACCTCATCTCCGCCAACCGCCCGGACGGCGGCATCTATCTCTGGTGTCGCCTCAACGAGGGCATCCGCGTCCGCGACCTGCTGCCGGAAGCCGCCCGCGAAGGCGTCATCTTCGCGCCCGGCGAGTCATTCCACGTCGACGCCGCCTCCGGCCGGGGCCGGTTCGACATCCGTCTCAACTTCACGCTGCCGAACGACTCCGAGCTCGACGAAGGCATCCGCCGCCTGAGCGTTGCCATTCAGCGCCTGGCCGACCGGCTCGACCCCGCTGCCCACGCCAGCGCCACCAGGCCACTGACACCGATCGTCTGAGGATTGACACTAGAACGGATGTTCCGCTAGAGTACGCCGAACGGCGGCAGCCGGGGAGCGTGGATGCTGGACGAAGTCAACGCACAACACGACGAGGACGAGCCGGGTGGCGATTTCCAGCCGCCGTTGTTCGAGGTGGCCAGACCCGGCGCGTTCGGTCCGCGGATCAGTGGCGTCGCGGCGCTGACTCCGGATTCGTCGCTGCCGGTCGCCCGCTACTGGTTCCGGCGTTACCTTGAACAGTCACAGCACCCGAAGAACACGATTGAGTCGTACCTGTACGACCTCTCGATCTTCGAGCAGGTGGTCGGGCCGAAGGCGATCGAGACGGTGACGGCGCGCGACATCGCCCGCTACCTCGGTGAGGCCAATACACGCTCGACCCGCAAGCGACGGCTGACCTCGGTGTCCCAGCTCTTCAAGTGGCTGGCAAGCGGCGCCAGAGTGCTCGATAGCGATCCGACCGAGTCGTTCTACCCCGATCATATCCCGCTCAAGACTCCGCGTCCGCTCTTCGACAGCGAGCAACGCGCGGTCCTCGACGCCGCCGCCCGCGATTCGAGCCGGGCGGCGATCATGGTCTGGCTGATGCTGCGGCTCGGCATCTCACGCGGCGAACTGCTCGCGCTGCGCCGCGACCACATCGACTTCACCGAACCCGACGCGCCGCTGGTCTACGTGTATTATGACAATCCTCGCTGGCGCGGCAAGGAACGCAAGCTCGCAGCCGACGCCGAGTTCGCGGAGCTCTTGGCCGCCTATGTTGACGAATATGTCCCGGTCGATATGTTGTTCGAAATGCTTCCGCAGTCGATCAACAAGCTGGTCGAGAGGGTCGCGAGAGCCGCCGGCATTAACCGCCATGTTTCGCCGCAAACCCTGCGCGACACCTGGGCCGTCGAACGCGCCCGCGACGGAGCCGACGAACATCAGTTGCTCGCCCTGCTCGGCCTGGCCGACGACTCGCGCAACATCCTCAGTGTCCGTCGCTACATCAAGCTGGCCGCACCGGCAGTCAACGCCACGGGAAACACAGACCGTTCACCCGACGCCAATTCCAATGCGTAGGGACAGACCCATGTGTCCGTCCGACAATAGGATCGGCGTTCAGCCGATCACAATACGTCAATGACCTCTTCGAGGCGTTCGGCGCTCAACGAGGATTGT
>JBBECJ010000232.1:0-3738 GCA_040881885.1 Thermomicrobiales bacterium
GTCGGCGATGTCTACCGCGACCACCCGATGACGGTCAAGGAATCCGTCTACGCGCAATCGAAGACCCAGAAGCCGATGAAGGGGATGCTGACCGGGCCGGTCACGATCCTCAACTGGTCGTTCGTGCGCGACGATATGCCGCGCGCGGAGGTCTGCTACCAGATCGGGCTGGCGCTGCGTGACGAAGTGGCCGACCTCGAAGCGGCCGGCATCCGCATCATCCAGATCGACGAGCCGGCGTTGCGCGAGGGGCTGCCGCTGCGCCGCGCGCAGTGGGCCGAGTACCTGGACTGGGCCGTCAAGGCTTTCCGGCTCTCGTCGAGCGGCGTCGGGGCCGGCACCCAGATCCACTCACATATGTGCTACTCGGAGTTCAACGACATCATCGACAGCATCAACGCGATGGACGCCGACGTGATCTCGATCGAGAACTCGCGCTCGAACGAGGAGCTGCTGCGCGCCTTCACGAAAAGCAAGTACGAGCGGATGATCGGCCCCGGCGTCTACGACATCCACTCGCCGGCCGTCCCGGCTACCGATGAGATTATCGAGCGGCTCAGGCACGCGACCGACGTCCTCGGCGGTGAGCACCTCTGGGTCAACCCCGACTGTGGCCTCAAGACCCGCAAGGACGAGGAAGTCTGGCCCAGCCTCGAACACATGGTCGCCGCCGCGAAGGCCATGCGCGAGGCGGCCGCGTCCGGCTCGTAGCCGCCCCTCAAGCAGATGATCCGGGAACCGGAGCGCCCAGGTGACACTCCGGTTCCTTCGTTTTCAGCACACCGACATCCGGACTATCGTGTCCGGCACGGCTGTTGCGAGAAGGCGTCCGAGCGGCGCCGGTTGGCGTCTGCTGTCGTGTGGGGATGGCAGGGGACCAGACGGTGTCGAAGGAGCAGGTTCAGAATTGGTGGGAGAATGTCCAGAGCAGTCTCTGGTACATCCCGGCCATGCTTGGTGTCGTCGCGTTTGCGCTCTCGTTCATCATGCCGGAGATCGACAGCCGGGTCGAGGACGAGCTTACACGCCATCAGGACTGGCTGTTCTTCGGGACATCCGATTCGGCGCGCGCGATCCTTTCGGCTATCTCCGGTTCGTTGATTACCGTCATCGCGCTGCTCTTTTCGATCACGATCCTGACGTTGCAGCAGGCATCGACCCAGTTCACACCGAGAATCATCCGCACGTTCATGCGCGACCGCGGCATCCAGACCGTGCTTGGCGTCTTCCTGGCGACATTCCTGTACTCGCTGCTCGTTCTGCGGCAGGTGCGCGGAGAAGACGCTGTCGGCGGCTCATCGGTGCCGATGCTATCCGTTTCGCTGGCGTTGATGCTGACGATCCTCTGCCTTGCGCTGCTGATCTTCTTCCTCCACCACAGCGCGACGATGTTGCAGGCGGCATCGATCATAGAGCGCATCCATCACGAAACGCTGGACGCCATCAGGACACTCTACCCTGACGCAATGGGCGAGCCAGTTGACGGCAGCCTGTCGCTTGATGCGTTTCGCGAGCAGCATACCGGGCAGCCAAGGCTGCGTGTCCGAGCTGCTTCAGCCGGGTTTCTGCGGCGTGTTGACGACGGCGTGATCGTCGACGCGCTCGGCAACGACGGCTGGGGGATCGTTCACCCACCGGTCGGCGCCTATATCACCCACCGCCGTGGGCTGGTGGAGATCGGTGGAGTCAGTGACAGCAACGATGAACGCGACCAGCGATTACGCGAGGCGTTCATCCTCGACCGCGAGCGGACGTTGACTCAGGACGCCATGTTCGGCATTCGTCAGCTCGTCGATGTCGCGCTGAAGGCGCTCTCTCCCTCGATCCACGATCCAACCACGGCCGAGCATGTCATCTCCTGCCTCGGCGACATCCTGATCGTGCTGGCGGACAGGTCGTTTCCGTCTCCAGTCCGCACCGTCGAGGACGACGAGGCCGGCAAGCGCCTGACGCTCTGGATCAACCGTCCCGACTTCGAAGCCTATCTCGATGCCGCCTTCGGACAGATCCGCCGCGTCGCGCGCGACAACCTGCATGTCACCACTCACCTGCTGGACGTCCTCACTGAACTGGAGCGTCACACAACCGGCCAGCGCAGAGCGAGCGTCCGGCGCGAGATCGAGCGTGTCCTTCGTCAGAGCATTGAGGCGTGCTTCGACCACGAGGATCAGGCGCGGCTGCTGGCGCTGGCGCGCGCGACGCGGGACGAGGATCGGGGCATGGGGCATGAGTCAGGACACGGAAGAAGCCAAACGGGCTGATCATCTACCGTCTACCTTCTACGTTCCTGCGTCCCCCGCGCCGCGTCCCCTGAATCTCTCAGGGTTTTCTCAGGCGGACTTCAGACACTGATTGCCAACTCCGAGTAGACTGTACGTACAGCCTGTGACAGCCAGGAACAATCTGGCTGCCGGGTGCGCTGGCAGTCGTCCAACGCGACGCGGCGTGGGGCCGTGTATGGAAGGGGATCTGTTTGTGGGGGTTCGCAACAGACGTTGGATGAGTGTCGCCGCCGCTGTCACGATCGCGAGTGTTGCGCTGGCGCTGCCGGCGGCGGCCGATCTAGACCTGATCGCTGGCGATGACGCGCGGGTCGCCGACACGGCTGGCGACGGCGTCAATGTCCGCGAAGCTCCCGATCCTGGCGCGGCGGTTGTCGCGGGCTTGCCGGAGAGCGTCGCCGTTACGATCGCGGATGGCCCGCTGGAAGCCGGCGATGGCTCGTTCTGGTACGCCGTCTCGGCTGAGTTCGACGGCGGAAACGTCTCCGGCTGGGTCAGTGCAGACTACCTGAGCGGGATGGCGGCTGATGTCGTGCCGCCGCCGTTCTTCGACGAGAGCGCGGCCAGCGGCGTCCCTGTCTACCTCGATAGTGACGGTGAGTGGCTCAACTTGCGGAGTGGACCGTCGCTGGCCGCGGATGTCGCGACCGCCATTCCCGACGGCGCGGCGGTCGAGATACTTGCGCCGATAACAGTCGATGGCGAAGGTGTCGCCTGGTCGCTGGTGAGCTACGACGGGATCGTCGGCTACAGCGCCGCGGCCTACCTCGGCGGATTCGCGACCGAGAGCGCCAGCCTGGACGATGGCCTGCTGATGGTAGTCGGGACTGGCGGGGAAGGCCTCAGCCTGCGCGAGGCGCCGGACGCTGCGGCGGCGCGGCTGACAGTGCTGGATGAAGGCGCGCTGGCCTGGCTTCTGGATGGTCCGGTCAGTGGCGCGGATGGCGACGCCTGGTACCAGATCGAGGCCGATGGCCTGGTTGGCTGGGCGCACGGCGCCTACCTGAGCGCGGCCAGTAGCGGGATGTCGATGGCGGATGGGTCAGCGACCGGCGCAGCGATCGCCGACGCCGCCCTCGGCTATCTCGGCGTCCCTTACGTCTGGGCCGGGACGACGCCGGAGGGCTTCGACTGCTCCGGCTTCACCTGGTTCATACTCAGCAGTGTCGCCGACGGCAGCTTCCCGCGCCCGAACGAGGATCAGGCGCTCTACGGCAGCGAGGTCACGCCGGCCGATCTGGCGCCTGGCGACCTGGTCTTCTTCCAGAACACCTACCAGTGGGGCCTCTCGCACGTCGGCATCTACCTCGGCGACGGCCAGTTCGTCAGCGCCAGCGGCGAGCACGACGCCGTTGGCGTCAGCAGCCTGGCCGACCCGTACTGGAGCGCGCGGTATCTGACGGCGCGAAGGGTGGGGTAGGTTCAAATGTGAGCCAAGTAGGGGCCGTGCCTTGTG
>JBBECJ010000233.1:0-3737 GCA_040881885.1 Thermomicrobiales bacterium
AGAACACAGAAGTGGATTCGAACTGGTTGTTGCAAACGGTTGAGGCGTTGAGCCAACGAGTTCCGGTATTCGAGAATGCGGGTGTCCTTGGTGGCTGGGCTGGGTCGTATGAAGTGACCCCGGATGACAATGCCATCCTGGGGCCGATAGACGAGGTCGGAGGGTTGTACGTCGCAGCTGGATTCAGTGGGCACGGATTCATGCATGGTCCAGCGGTCGGTAAGTGCATTGCCGAGGTGGTAACGCAAGGCACAGCGACGACAGTCGACATCAGCGGGTTTTCGCCTGGACGGTTTAGGCGAGGTGGTTTTTTGCGCGAGCATCATGTCGTCTAGCTGCGACAGTTGTGGCCGTATCGGGCATGTACAATAGCCCACGACTCGATCGTGTCGTGGTACCTGTCACCTGATACCTCGCGCTCGTACCAGGCGTCGCCGACGATCTGGTCGCCAATGGCGCAGGGTTCGAGGCGGGTGAAGGTGAAGCCGACGCGTTCGTAGAAGCGGCGGCCGGCGTGATTGTCGGCGAAGACGTTGACAAGCATCGTCCGGGCGTGACGCAGCCGCACCAGGACGATGCTCGCTTCGACCAGCGTAACGCCGATGCCGCCGCCGCGCGCGGCAGGATCGACATACAGGCGGGTCAGCTCAACGCCGCCGTCCTCGACCGGCTCGATCGTCAGGAAGCCGGCGACCTGGCCCGGTCTATTTCCGGCGACAAGGGCGAGGCAGGCCTGGTCGGACACGATCGTCATGAGCCGATCGAGCGACCAGAACGGGCCGGCAAGGTACATAGCTCGGTTCGCGGGAGAAACAAAGGTGTGGTACGTCGTCTCCCAGCCGAGCACGCCAAGCTCCTTCATGCGCGGCACGTCGGCGGTAGTGGCCGGCCTGATCCGTGGCGCGCGATGGGGAGCGGTCATGCCGGTAGCGGGTCCTCGGCGACGCAGGTGTTGCTGAGGACGCCCAGGCCCTCGATCTCGATCTCGCAGACATCGCCTGGCGCGAGCTTCGGCGGTCCTGCCGGTGTGCCGGTCATGATCACGTCGCCCGGCATCAGCGTCATCACGCGCGAGACGAACTCGATCAGGAAGGGCACGTCGAAGATCAGGTGTTTGGTCGAGGATTGCTGCTTGACCTCGCCGTTGACGCGGCAGGTGATCGCCAGGTCCTCGGAGGTCACGCCGGTAACGATGGCAGGGCCGAGCGGCGCGAAGCTGTCGAAGCCTTTGGCGCGCGACCATTGGCCGTCCTTGAACTGGAAGTCGCGGGCGCTGACGTCGTTCGACGGGCAGAGGCCGAGGATCACGTCCCAGGCGCGGGCGGCCTTCACATGCCGGCACTGCGTGCCGATCACGATCGCCAGCTCGGCTTCGGCGTCGATCCGTTCGACGCCGGCCGGGAGGACGATGTTGGCGCGGTGGCCGGTCAACGCACTGGGCGGCTTAAGGAAGATGATCGGATTCTCCGGCGTCTCGAAGCCAGGGCTGTCCTGGGTGATGTGGTCCTGGTAGTTGAGGCCGATCGCGATCAGCTTGCTGGGGATGACCGGCGCCAGCAGCTCGAACTCATCGACCGGCGCGATCTCCGGCCCGACCGAGAGCTTGCCGAAGACATCGCCGCGCGTCTCGCGCAGGATGCCGTTCTCGATGACGCCGATCTCGTCCTGCCCGTCCCGCCTGAATCGTGTGATCTGCATAGTGAAGCCTTTCTCAGCTGTCAGCGACTGGCCATCAGTTTGTCAGCGGATTGTGGCCGTTGGACACAGTGTTCCTGGAACTATTGTCGCATGAACCGAGCGATCAGGGAGGGGTTGGGGGCTGTGGCGTGGGGCCGGGCGCTGGGACGCGATAAAGGCGGGGCAAGCGCCCCGCCTTTATCGTTTGCCGCCAGTCCGGTTATTGGACGAGGAAGATCTGCGGGCGTGTGGTGTCAACATACGCGTGGTAGTTGATGGTGAAGTCGCTGGTTCCCTTTACTTCCACCCTGTCGACGATCCACTGGCCCTTGATGCCGTCACCGCCTGGGGTTCCGTGCATCACGACCTTGGCGCATGGAGCGTAGACGATGCCATGCAGATAGAAGTCACCGTTGCCCTGGAAGTCGATCAGATTGCATGAGGCGGACCAGAAGACCATGCCGTCCTGGCCACCAGCGTATGGGGATGAAGCCGGCGCGCGCAGGTTGACGGCGCCGTTCTTGGAATCGAATGTGCTGTCGCCGGTGAAGTAGAACATGACGCCACCCGCGCCGTTCATCTCAGCGTTCGTGCTCTGATTCGTTACGTCTGAGTCCTCGAAATAGTACAGCCCTGGCGCGAAGTTGCAGACGTTCTTGCAATTGATCGTCTTGTTCGTGTAGGCCCCTGGAACGAGGTCACAGTCATCATTACAGCCTTCCTCCTCGTTCGCAGGCTTAGGTGGCGCCGGGACACCCGCCATCGGGTCCGGGATGTACGGAATGTTGGGGTGGATGCCGTCGGGAGCTGTTCCAACACCGGAGATATCCCCGTGGCTATCGACCGATCCCGTGACGACGAGGTTCCCGTTGCCATCAACATCGGTGCTGCCGTACGCGCTGGCGTGGTCGCCGGTCAGTGTGAGGGTTGAGTTGCCGTTCATGTAGATGCCGGGATCATCGTCACGGTCGAGTGTGATCAACGCGTAGTTCGCGCCGAGCAGCTCGACACCGGCGACGGCCGAGGCGTCGACTTCCCAGTCGCCGGAGTAGACGGCGCCGACGAAGAACTTGTCCACGTCCGCTGTCACCTGGACTTCGACGTAGCGGTTGTCGCCGGCAAAGTCGCCGCTGGACGGTGGCCAGTTGACGACGACGCCTTCGTCAGGAACATCCGCGTTGTCCGAGGCATAGGCAACACCAGCGGCAGTGATCTCGCCGGTCTTTCCGTCAAACAGCGATTTCGCGGCCGCCAGCGCTCCGGCGTCGGCGGCGCTCTGGGTCTGCCGGCGCTCGGCCATCAGGAAGCCAGCGTCAATCGACAGCGCCACGAAGCCGACCAGCACGAAGATGGCCAGCGCGAAGATGATCAGGACCTGGCCTGGCTCCGCGCGTCTGAGCGACGGCAGGGCTGGCGCGGTCGGCCGTTGAACACGGCGCCTGGGCGTAGGTTGCAACCTCATGGTCGGGCGTCCTATTCTCGTCAGGTCGATCCGTCAGGAGACAATCAGTGCCCCGGCCGGCATTACAGCGATACGCGTTATGACGATATCCACTTTGACTATATCGACAGGGGGGGCTATGGCATAGGTACATAGGTAACAGAACGATGCGGTAAGAATGCCGGGTCGTGGGGGCACAGAAGTACCGGGACGACCTTCGCGTTGCGGGGTGGAGGCGATCCGAACGTCGCGGTTCGTCGAGAGCACGATTGATGACAACGACCCGCTCCGGAGCGGGTCGTTGTCATCAATCGTACGAGTTGTGGCTATCGAATCAGGCAGACGCGGCCGGCCGGTGACTCGACTGGACGAATTACTCGGTCAACCAGACCCTGGGCTTGTCCATGTTGACGTACTCTCGGTACTCGATCCGAAATTCGGATGAACCCTTGAGCACCAGATCGCCGACGATGACCTGGATTCCTACTCCGCCTGGATTCCCATGCAGTTCGACATGCGAGCACGGCGCATAGATGACGCCCTCCATGTCGAACGCGCCGTCACCCTGCGTATCGAACGTCGAGCAGTTCGCGATCCAGAGCAGCATCCCGTCGAGACC
>JBBECJ010000234.1:0-3736 GCA_040881885.1 Thermomicrobiales bacterium
CGGTACATGATCTTTGAGGTCGGGACGCCAATCACCTTGGCCGCCTCGACGTACAGTAACTCGCGGGCTGACAGGACCTGCCCCCTGATCAGCCGCGTGTAGCTTGGAATCGCGCCGACGCCGACGGCGATCATCACATTGCGGATACTCGGACCGAGGATCGCGACGACGACCAGCGCCAGCATGATGTTCGGGAAGGCGAGCAGAATGTCGATCAGGCGCATGATGATCGCGTCGGCGAAGCGGCCATAGTAGCCGGCGATCAGGCCAAGGACCGCGCCGACGCTGGCCGCGATTGAGACTGCGATCAGGCCGACCGGCAACGAGACTCGCGCGCCGTACACGACCCGCGTGTAGATATCGCGGCCGAAAGCATCCGTGCCAAGCCAATGATCGCTGCTTGGCGGTTGCGTCCGTTGCGGCGGATCGATCACAACTGGATCGTAGCGCGTGATCACGGGCGCGAAGATGGCGGCCAGAATCAGCAGCAACAGAATGATCAAGCCTGCCAGCGCGCCCTTGTTGCGTAGCAGCCCCTGGATGAAATCCGTGCGGCGGCTGCGCGTCTGAACAGCTCGAAGTCGCAGATCTGGAGCGCTCGCGGCTACGTCTCGTTCCACAGCGGACGCTCCTAACGGTACTTGATGCGTGGATCGAGCCACGCGTACGACAGGTCGATGATCAGGTTGATCAGCACGTAACCCAGCGCGGCAAACAGGATCGTGCCTTGCACCACTGGAAAGTCGCGACGGAGGACCGCCTCGGCAGCCAATCTGCCGATGCCGCGACGCGCGAAGACGGTCTCGATGATAACCGCGCCTGACAGCAACCCGCCGAACTGAAGACCAACGATCGTCACGACCGGAATCAGGGCGTTGCGCAGCGCATGCCTCAGGATAACAACCCGTTCGCTCAGCCCCTTCGAGCGTGCGGTCGTCACGTACTCCTGTTGCAGCACCTCAAGCATCGTCGAGCGGACCAGCCGCGCCACCGTGCCAGAGGCGACCAACCCAAGTGTCAGGGCCGGGAGGACTAACGCCTTGAGTCCCTCGCTGCCGGTCGCCGGAAAGATCGTCCAGCGTAAGGCGAAGAACTGAATCAGGATGAAGCCCAGCCAGAAGCTCGGCATCGCCAGCCCGAACAGCGAGAAGACCATCGTCAAACTGTCCACCCACGTATTTCGGTTCAGAGCGGCGACGATCCCGAGGATGCCGCCGAACAGAATCGCGAATCCCAGCCCCGTGACGGTCAGTTGCAACGTATACGGTAGCACCTCGAGGATCGAGTCGCGCACCTCGCGGTTGGTTTGGAACGAGCGGCCAAAGTCGCCCCTGACCAGGTCCGCCAGGTAACGTCCATACTGGACGGGGTATGGGTCATTGAGCCCGAGTTCCTCGCGCAGGTTCTGATATGCGTCCTCCGACGTGTCTCCGGCGGCCGCTCCACCACCCATGTCGCCAAGCAGAATACGCGCTGGATCACCGGGGATTAGATGCAGGATCGAGAACGTGAGCAGCGAGACACCCAACAGGACCGGAATCGTCAGCAGCAGTCGTGTGCGAATGTACTGAAGCATGAACGGTTTCCCTCCGGCGCGCCCGGTTGACATGAATCGGAGCGGACACTCATCGCGAGTGCCCGCTTACCGGGCGGTCGATGCGACTGTTGGCTACTGTTCCAGCCAGGTGTCGTAGAACCAGACACCGCCGAGCGGCTGGAAGTGCAGCCCTTTCACCGCGCTGCTCGCGCCCCAGAGTACCGTCTCTTCCCAGAGCGGGATGATTAGCGCCTCGTCCATGATGTACTTCTGGATATCCTCATACTGCGTCTTGCGCGCCTCGGTATCCGTCTCGGAGGTCGCGTCTTCAAGCATCTGATCGAGAGTAGCGTCTTCCTTCATCGTTCGGTTGAAGTTGGTCCCCTGGATGTTGCGCGAGTGGTACAGCGTCGTCAGGACGACCGGGTCGGTGTGCGAGAAGTAGATGCGCGCGATGTTGTGCTCGCCGGCCAGCATCAGCGTTGCCGTCGCGGCGTATTCGAGGATCTGCAGATCCACCTCGAACCCGGCCGCGATCAGATAGGCCTGAACCAGCTCTCCGGCCTGCCCGTTTGAGCCCGAGGTCGTGATGTAGACGACGTGCAGCTTCTCGCCATCCTTCTCACGGACGTCTCCCGAGCCCATCGTCCAGCCGGCTTCGTCAAGCAGTGCGCCGGCCGCCTCCACGTCGAAGGGGTACATGGTTTCAACAACCGGGTTGTAGGTCCAGGTTGGTGACGAGAGTGGCCCCTGCGCCGCCTTGCGCGTTCCGTACCACATTGTATCGACGATCGTCTCCATGTCGACCGCCTGGATGATTGCCTTTCGGACCAGGATGTCGTCGGTCGGCGCCTTGACGGCGTTCATTGGCAGCACCTGTGGCGAGCCTGGAACTGTCGGTAGCAACACCTGGTAGTTGTCATCGCCCTGCAGACCTGCGACTTCCTGGGCGGGAATGGCGTCGATGATGTCTGATTCGCCGTTCTGGAGGGTCCCGAACAACGTTGTCGGCTCAATGATGAACGAGATGACGATCTCGTCCAGGTAGGCCGCCCCCTCGTGCTGGTAGACACCCGGGGGCCAGCTGTAGTCCGGGTTGCGCGTCAGCGTCATCGAAGTCTGCTGCTGCCATTCCTTGAAGACGAATGGTCCGGTGCCAACTGGGTTGAAGCCGAAATCCGCGCCGTGCAGCTCGACCCCAGCCGGGGAGACCGGGCATAGCACACTGTGCGACAGGTTGTTGAGGAATGGAGCGTAGGGGTCGGTGAAGTGCACCTCGGCCGTGAGATCGTCGACGGCCACGGTCTCCTCGTACGGGCCCAGATAGCCAATAGCTGTCAACGACTTCAGCTCCGGTTCGAGGATGCTGTCAAAAGTGAACTTCACAGCCTCGGCGTTGAACGGCGTGCCGTCGTGGAAGGTCACGCCTTCCTTTAGGCCGAATGAATAGATTAGCCCATCGTCTGAGATTTCCCAGGTGTTAGCCAGTCCCGGCAGGAAGTCACCCGTCTCGACATCCTGGACGACCAGTGGATCGAAGATGTTGTAGAACAGGCGCCAGGCGAGCGTCGCGCCGGAAACACGCGGGTCCATTGTCGGCGGCTCGGATGAGTAGCCGAGCTTCAACGTTCCACCGGAAACCGGCTCCCCCTGGTCCGGCGCCGTCGTCGGCTGGCTGCCCGTGCCGGTCGATGTCGATGGGGTCGGGGCTTCTCCGCTTGTCGTCGCGGTCGCGTCTCCGCCGGTGGTTGGCCCGTCGTCGTCATCGTCGTCACCGCCGCAAGCGGCCAGCAGGCCGGACAATATTCCAGCGCCGGTGCCCAGCAGGACCGTACGTCGCGAGACGGACCGTTCCATGACGCGTGACTGGATTCGCTCCAGGATATCCATGCTCTTCCCCCTCGAATCTTGACGCTCCGCGCCTGAAACACTTCAGACTCGGTCTTTCGCGAACCAGTCACCTTGAGCGGCTCTCAACGACTGAGGCCGAGCCGTCTGGGCGGAACGTGTTGCCGAGCGAGGCTTCAACCGGATCTCGGGCTTCAACGATTCCAACACGAGACGTAGCCTCGTGCGAACTGGTTCATACTAAGGATATATTACGCTAGATATCGGCCCGCGACTACTCTCTTCCGTGATACCGTGGTGTAGTCGTCTGCCGCGCGTCGCACGTCGCGCCCGCCGCGGTCGATGATCGAT
>JBBECJ010000235.1:0-3706 GCA_040881885.1 Thermomicrobiales bacterium
AGCCTTGCAAGGCCGTGCCGCCACTCATCCAGGCATCGTCGCGTAGCTTGTGCTCGCCGGCCTGGATCCACTCGAGGCCGACGAAGAAGCGGATCGGCATCCAGAAGATGGCCCAGTAGGTGTTGCCCATCAGCAGCTTCCAGGTGGTCGGGTCATCGGTCTGGCCGGTGGTTGTGGTGGCCGTGGCCGGGCGGATGTCGACGCCGTCTTCCGGCAGTCGTCGCGCCTGGACGATTCCAGCGACGACGATCGAGGCCAGCATCAGATAGGTGATGATGGTGTACTCCGCGTAGTAGTGACCAGAAAACAAGTTGCCGGTGTTGAACAGGCCATCGGCGAAGGCCCAGCTCAGGAACAGGAACAGCAGCGCCGAGACTGCTGTCAGGATGTACGTCTTGGTGCGGGTCATCTCGATCTCCAATCTTCGATCTGAAATGTCATCAATGCGCGGTCAACGGCTGTTGTTCGTCAGTTCCCCTCGTCAACGTCACCCTCCGATCGTTCTCGATCCTTGATGCCGATAGAATTCCAGTTACTTGGACTCGTTCTCACGAGTCGGTTACTTGCTTCAACGATAGTTGCGATGTGTATGCATTCTCGTAAAAGGAGAGAGCAAGACGTTACGTTTCCGTGACAGAAGGCAGCCGACCCGAGGGCCGGCCTGGATTCAGGAGGCTGCTCATGGCTCGGCTCGATGAGCGAGCGTGACACAATCAGGCGTCATCGTCGTCCGGTGCGACGGGTTGCAGCCTCGCGACGAGTGCATTCATCGCGTTGGCGACGACGTCATCGAGGGGTTGCCCGGTGTCCAGGCGAATGTGCTGCCAATCGCTGAGTTCGGTCACTGGCTCGAACCGGGACGCCTGGCTGACATAGGTCTCCCAGCGCGCATCGGAGATGGCCGCCTCGTCGTCTTCGCGGGCGGCAAGCCGCTCCCGCACCACGCTTTCATCGGCGACTGTCTCAATGCAGAAGACGAGAGCGCCCAATCTGCACGCCAGATCGAGGGCTTGCTCGCGCCACTCTCGCCGTTGAAACGTGGCGTCGAGGATGACCGATTGTCCCTCGGAGAGCAGGCTGCTTGCTCGGTCGAGTAGGGCCGCATACGTCCGTTGCGTGAACTCCCTCGAGTAGATGCCACGCTCATACGCGTCGTAGCGATGGTCCACTTCCGAGATGCCTGCGAGTTCCTTGCGGACAGCGTCGGACGAGATGGCCCGCAGTTCGCGTTTGGACGCCAGCGCGTTTGCGACGGCCGACTTCCCGGTTCCGGACAGTCCAGTCATGATGATGAGGATCGACGGCCGGTCGCCGGCCGCATAGCGGCAGGCGAGTTCGAAACAGTGGCGCGCGGATGTTCGCGCTGAAGCTTTCGCTGCCGCGGCAATCTCCGGCTCATCGAGCTGAAAGCTGTTGACCTTGCCACGCACATATGCCCGGTAGCACTTATAGAAGTTGAGGACGCGCCTCATTCCTTCGTCACCGGTCGCCTGCTCGTACCCTGCCACGAAGCGTTCGGCAAGATCCGGCCGGCCACGCCGGTCGAGATCCATCGCCAGAAAGGCGACCTCCGACGCGACATCGGCGTAGCGGAAGCGGCGATTGAACTCGATGCAGTCGTAGACGCAGATGTCGTCGGTGAAGCAGACGGCAGACGCACGGAGATCGCCATGACAGTCGCGAATATATCCAGCGCGAACCCGCTCTACGAAGCCTTGTCGATGGCGCGTCAGGAAGGCGAGGGCAGACGCTTCGAGGAAGGCTGCCTGCCAGGATGACAACGTTCGTCCGACGAACGGGCGCGTCTGGTCGAAGTTCTCACGCCAGTTGCGCTCGATCGTCGCTGCGGAGCCGAAGCGCTCGATGCTCGGCCCGGTCGCCGATATGGCGTGGAAGCGGGCGATCTTGTCGGCCAGCCGGTCAAGCATCTCCGGTTTCAGTCGTCCCTCGGCCAGGAGACGATCCATCATCAAGTCGTCAGGAAGCCGGCGCATGTTGACCGCGTAGTCGATGACGTTGCCTCGACCGCCGATTCGATACCGTTCTCCCTGCCGAGTGATCGGCACAACACCAAGATACGTTGCGCCGCACAGGCGCCGGTTGAGTTCCACTTCCTGGCGGCAGTAGTAGTGACGCCGCCGGAGCGTCGTGAAGTTGAGGAAGCCGAGGTCGAGCGGCTTCTTGAGCTTGTAGACCATGTCGCCGGCCATCAGCAGGTACGAGATATGCGTCTGGATCAATTCGACATGCTCGACCGGATGCGGGTACGCGTCCGGCTCCATCAACCCAGCGATATGGTCAGGTAGCTGTGCCTCAACCGGCGAATCAGTTGTCAGCTGGCCCTCCTCCACACTCGACCGAGGTGCGGCTCCTGGCGTCGGCTCCTTCGTCCGTGGAATGCCGGAACCCGTGTTCAGCTACAGGCGATGCAACTGGAGGGCGAACGACGCCAACTCGTCACGGAAGGCGGGGTGGGCGATGGTGATGAGAGCCTCGGCGCGCTGGCGCAGGCTCTTGCCGTAGAGGTCGGCGATGCCGTACTCGGTGACGACGTAGTGCAAGTTTCCCTGGACGAGCGTCAGCATCGAGCCGGGCCGCAGGTGGCCAACGATCCGGGACGCGGTTCCGTCGGCTGCTGTCGATGGCAGCGCGAGGATCGGCTTCCCGTCGCGAGCGAGCGCCGCGCCGCGCATGAAGTCCACCTGGCCGCCGACGCCACTGTAGACGTGGTCGCCGATCGACGAGGCGCAGACCTGGCCGGTCAGATCGATTTCCAGCGCCGAATTGATGGCGACCATCCGGTGGTTGCGGCGGATGACGGACGTGTCGTTGGTGTAGTCAACCGGGTGCATCTCGACCATAGGGTTGTCGCCGACGAAGTCGTAGAGCTTGCCGGAGCCCATCACAAACGCACTGATCAGCTTGCCAGGATGGAGCGTATTGCGCTCACCGGTAATGACGCCACGCTCGACCAGCTCAACGACGCCGTCGGAGAACATTTCGCTGTGGACGCCAAGCGCCCGGTGGTTGCTGAGCGCCGCCAGGACGGCATTGGGGATGCTGCCGATGCCCATTTGCAGGGTCGAGCCGTCCTCGATCAGCGAGGCGACGAAGGCGCCGATCTGGAGTTCGGCGTCGGAGGGCGGGCTGGTGGGGATATCGTCTGGCGGCTGGTTGACCTCGACGGCGCGGTCGATCTGGTCGATGTGGATGAAGCTGTCGCCAAGCGTCCGTGGCATCGCCTGGTTGATCTGGGCGATCACCGTCTTCGCGGTCCGGGCGGCCATCAGGGCGCAGTCGACTGACGTACCGAGCGAGCAGAAGCCGTGCGCGTCGGGCGAGGAGACGTTCAGCAGCGCGACATCAATCGGCAGATGGCCGGCCTCGAACAGGATTGGCACCTCCGAGAGGAAGGCGGGGATGTAGTCGGCCCGGCCGGCGTTGACGGCCTCGCGGACATTCGCGCCGACGAACAGCGCCTCGTGGCGGAAGCTCGCTTCCATGCTGGGATCGGTGTAGGGCGCCGCGCCGGCCGTGTGCAGGTGGGTGACGCAGACGTCGCGTAGCTCCGGCGCGCGGCGGACGAGGGCGTCGATCAGAATGTGCGGCGTCGCGCAGGCGCCGTGGACGAAGACACGCTCGCCGGACCGGATGAGGGAGACGGCGGCGTCCGGGTCCATCAGTCGTGAGTTCAGGCATGCAGGCG
>JBBECJ010000236.1:0-3695 GCA_040881885.1 Thermomicrobiales bacterium
GGGGGGGGGGGGGGGGGGGCGCCGCCCGCAGCAGCGCGGCTGTGATGTGCTCAATCCCGCCGTAGAGCCGATCCAGCCCACGCAGATCGACGAAGGCGACCCCCGCCTCGGCGGCCTCGACGCCGGGGCTGACCGTCCCGAGCGCCCCCAGCAGGTCGGCGAAGGCGTTGGCGTAGGCGACCGGGTCGGAGGTCAGGATGACCGCCTCCGGGCAGGCGTCGACCGCCTCGCGCAGCGGCATCCCGACCCGCAGGCCGCGCTCAGCCGCCTCCGGCGAGCACTCGACGATCCGCCGCCGGCCCGCGCCGGCCAGGTCGGTCAGCGCCAGCGGCAGACCATCCAGCTCCGGATGTCGTAGAATCTCTACCCGGAGTGGAAAGTGCGGAATGAAGACACAGGCAACGGCAACAACTCCAGCACCTTCCGAGTCGGAGCGCCCCGCGCCTCTGGCGTTTCCACGTGCCTGCGTGCCATCCATCGAGCTACTCCTCAGATGCTCCAGTCTTCTGGGGCCTGCCGCCCGTCCACCCATAGATTAGAACAGATGTTCTAGTCTGACAAGAGGTGACTCAAAGTCACCTGCGCATCACCCAGACGCGGCAGATCAATGCCCCCAATCGCGGACGACATTCAGCGAGCATCACCAGTGGCGAACACTGACGTTCGCCTGCCAGACGAACAGAGGAGCAGCAACCGGCCATGGCTACAACAATTCTGACTGTTCAGGATGTCAGTAAGCGCTTCATCACCGATGTGATCTTCTCCGGCGTCACCTTTCAGGTGAACGAGCGCGAGCACGTCGCGCTCGTCGGCACGAACGGCGCCGGCAAGAGCACGTTGCTCAGGATCATCGCCGGTCTCGAGGAGCCGACCGAGGGCGGCGTCACCTTCCAAACCGGCCTGCGGGTTGCCTACCAGGCGCAGGAGGCGCGCTTCGACACAGATCGGACGCTCTACGAGGAGGCGTTCGACGCCTTCTCTCATGTCCATACGATCAGCGAGCGGATCGCGACGCTCGAACAGGAGATGGCCGGCGCGGGCGACGAGGCGCTTGAGACGCTGTTCGAGGAGTACGCGCGCCTCTCGACCGAGTTCGAGACGCACGGCGGCTACGAGATGGAGCACCGCACCGAGGCGGTCCTGCACGGCCTCGGCTTCACCGAGGAGATGTTCAGCGATCCCGTCAAGCAGCTCTCCGGCGGCCAGAAGACGAGGGTCGCACTGGCGAAGGCGCTGCTCTCCGAGCCGGATTTGCTGATGCTCGACGAGCCGACCAACCACCTCGATCTGGAAGCGATCGAGTGGCTTGAGAACTTCATGCGCGGCTGGAACCGCGCCTTCATCGTCGTCTCGCACGACCGCTACTTCCTCGACCGCGTGACGAGCCGGACGCTCGACATGGCCTTCGGCAAGCTCGAGGACTACCCCGGCGGCTACAACCGCTACCTGAAGCTGCGCGAGGAGCGGATGGCGCGGCGGCTGAAGGAATACGAGGAGCAGCAGGAGTTCATCAACCGGACCGAGGAGTTCATCCGCAAGTACAAGGCGGGCCAGCGCTCGAAGGAAGCGCGCGGGCGCGAGACCCGCCTGGCGCGGGTCGAGCGGATCGAGCGCCCGCAGGAGCATGACCAATTGCACCTGCGGATGCGAGCTGCCCTGCGCTCGTCGCGCAACGTCCTGACCGTCAAGCCGATCAAGGTCGGCTACAAGCCGCGGCCGGAGATGGGCGAGACCGAGCCGGACATTATGGTCCAGACCGACGACGAGCTGACGATCGAGCGCGGCGACCGGGTCGCGCTGCTCGGCCCAAACGGCTCCGGCAAGACGACGACGCTGCGGACGTTCGTCGGCCAGCTCGACGCGCTCAAGGGCCGGGTCGAGTTCGGCACGAACGTCAAGGTCGCCTACTACCAGCAGGGCCACGAGGGGCTGAACCCGGAACTCAGCGCGATCGAGACGATCCTGCACGACCAGAACATGGGCGAGGAGGCCGCCCGCAACCTGCTTGGACGATTCCTGTTCTCCGGCGACGACGCCTTCAAACCCGTCTCGGCGCTGTCCGGTGGCGAACGCTCACGGCTGGCGCTGGCGCGGCTGACGCTGGCGCGCGCCAACTTCCTCGTCCTCGACGAGCCGACCAATCACCTCGACATCAGCGCCCGCGAAGTGCTGGAGGGCGTGATGGACGGCTACGACGGCACAATGCTGTTCGTCTCACACGACCGCTACTTTGTCGACCGGATCGCCAACCGGATCTGGCTGATCGAGAACGAGACGATCACGACCTACCTCGGCAACTACACCGACATGCAACGCCAGCGCGCCCGGCTGGCGGCCGCCAACGGCGCAGCACAGGCGTCGGCTGCCGCGCCGAGAACGCCGGTTGCCAACGTCGCGAAGCACGAGCACGAGCACGGGGCCGCGCCAAACGGCGCCACGCAGCCCGCGCCAAAGCCGGCAGCCAACCCCGGCAAGCAGACGCGCGTCAACGAGCGGGCCGTCCGCGACGCACAGAAGCGCCTCAACAGCAGCGAGCGCGAGGTCAGCAAGCTGGAGGAAAAGCTCAATACGCTCTCAGACGACCTGACGCGCGCCAGCATCGAGGGCAACGTCGAACAGGTCACAAGGCTCGGACAGGAATACGAGACGGTCCAGCACGAGCTTGAAGCGGCCTACACGCGCTGGAACGAGGCGACCGCGGAACTCGACGCGCTACAAGTCGAGATCGCGGGGGTGACTGGGTGACAGGCCGACCGCGGCAGGACAGCATGGATCGCCACTCGCAGCGGGCAATCGCGCGCTCGGGTGGTTCCCATCATTCGAACGGTTTGAGGGCGGTTTTCTGTGCCATGCGGGGCCAATGGCCGTACAGGCATTCATGGTCAAACAGTGACCGCCTTCAAGATGCTCAAGGTGCTCATGCTCATTGGGTGAGCGAGTCAAGGGGATCAAGGGGATCAAACTCAATGGGTGAGCGGGTTGGGCCGTCCGGGTAAGGTGGCCAAGGTGGCCAAGAAATACAGTGGCCAGGTTAGATGGTTGGTGAACCGGGCGGGTCTCATGGCATGTCTCGGTGTCAAGTTGGCCATGTGGGGAACTGAACGGGTCAGCGAACGTATCCAGGGTCAAGTTGGCCGGGTGGAGAGCAGGGCGGGTCTCTTGCCGTGTTTGGGTGTCAAGTTGGCCACAACGACCCGCCCCTACTTGTTGAGCGCGCGCCTGGCGGTTCAGCGAACGGCGCTGGTCCGTGGCCGGAGATGAGTGAAAACGGGTGGAAGGCGCTCAATCGGCTCAAGGTGCTCATGCTCATCGAGTGGGTCAACTGGTTCAAGTGGATCAAGCTCAATCAGTGAGCCAGTTGACCTGCGCACATGAGCAAGATGGCCAAGGTGACCAACTTCAGCGAGTAACCGGGAAGCGCGAATCCGGGGTGAGGATAGATTGATGCGTCGGAAGCATGTCATCGGGTTGACCGGCAACATCGCGACCGGGAAGTCGACCGTCGTCCGGATGCTCCAGGAGCTAGGCGCCGAGGCAATCGACGGTGACGCGCTTGTGCATCAGATGATGGGGCCGGGGTCACCGCTGGCCGGCAAGATCCGGGCGAAGTTCGGCGAGCAGACGGTCAACCCGGATGGCTCGATCAACCGGCCTGAGCTGGGCAAGATCGTCTTTTCCGACCCAGAGAAGCTGGC
>JBBECJ010000237.1:0-3686 GCA_040881885.1 Thermomicrobiales bacterium
ATAGGTATTCTGGAACTGAAGGTCGCGGAACGCCTGTAGGTCCATGATCTGGAGTTCGATCTCGAGGCCGAGTGCCTCCTGGACCTGGGCGACCACGTCCTCGGCCATGATGGTCGAGTTGAGGTGCGCCTCATTGCGCAGGATCATCGTGACATTCGGCCAGTCGCCGTCCGCGTAGGCCGACGCGGCCAGATGCTCTTGTGCCGCCTCCGGATTGTAGTCGCAGAGATCCTTGAACTCCTCGCCGAAGTAGGCAAAGATGCCCGGCGGCATCAGGCAGTAGGCAGGATCGCCGCCACCGTTGGTCAGTTCGTTGAGGCGCTCGCGGTCGATCGAGCGCTGCAGTGCGCGACGCGCCTCGATGTCATCAAACGGCGCCACGTTGGTGCCGGGCAGCATCTTCCAGATCAGCGGCTCGACCCACTTCTCGAGTTCCTGGCTCATCTCGGCGTCGGACTGGATTCGGGGCAGGTCGGCGCCTGGAACCAGCGCATAGTCAACTTCGCCGGCCTCATACGGAAGCATGCCCTGCTCGGCTGGGACGATCTTCCAGTCGATGTTGGTCAGGAGGATGTTCTCGGCATCCCAGTAGTTCTCGTTCTTCACGAGCTGGCAGTCCTCGTTGTGGTTCCACTCAACCAGCGTGAACGGTCCGTTCGAGATGACGTCGCCGTCAGCCGGATCGGTCGAATAGTTACCGGCTTCGACAGACGGAACGTGGGTTGGAACGCAGGAGTAGAAGCCGACGATGACAGGGAAAAGGCCTCGAGGCCCGACCATCTCGATTTCGAGCGTCCAGTCATCAACGACGGTAACACCGAGTGTTTCAGGATCCGCGCCGTTGATATTGATGTCCTCGGCGTTCTTGATGTCGAACAGGATCGAAGCGTACGGTGCTGCCGTCTCCGGCGTCAGCAGGCGCTTGAACGAATACGCGAAGGTCTCGGCCGTGACTGGATCGCCGTTTGAGAAACCGGTGTTGTCAGGGCGGATGTGATATGTCCAGACACTGGCGTCTTCGTTTGGCTCCCACTCGGTGGCCCAACCCGGGATCGGATTGAGGTTCACGTCGTAGGTCGAGAGGCCCATCCAGATCTGCGCGGCGCCACCGCAGTAGAGGTCGGCGTTGAAGTCGTGGCTGGCCGGCTCGGCGCGGGCGCCGATGATGTGGAAGGTCTGATCCTCATCCATCGTCGCTGCCTCGGTCGCAGTCGGCTCGACCATGGCGGTTGTCGCGGTCGGGTCGGCAGCAGCGGCGGTTGTCGGTGTCGCCTCGTCCTCGTCGTCAGGAGCCTCGGTTGCTTCTGCAGGCATCTCGGTTGCTTCGTCGGGAGCCTCGGTTGAAACAGCGGCGCCAGTCGTGTTGGTGGGATCAGCATCGCCATTGTCGTCATCATCACCACCGCAGGCGGCCAGCAGCGATGCCGCGGCCGGAGCCGCCATCGCCGCGCCGGCAATCTTCATGAATGTGCGTCGGTCGACGCCAATTCCACGCAGGCGCTGTTCAAGTAATCGAACTTGTTCCTTGTCGATCGGAATCATAGAAAGATCTCCTCCTCGTAACGCTAACCGGCTGGGCTGCCATCCACCCCATGTTTGGCACAGGTTCGCGCGTTCACCACGCTCACCTGAGATTGCCAGGCAACCTGACGGTGCTTCAACGCGACTGAGCAACCAAAAGCTCGTCTGCGACAATCTGAAACGGTGCGGCCCCTCCTCTCGCTGGACCCATGGATCGTGACGAAGCTATCTGGTGGTGCTACCACGATATACGGTCGATGGCGTTGTTCTGGTTCCAACCAGACTGGTCAACGCCCACACGTTGGTGCGGGTACGCAAGCGGAAACTGCGCATCTCCGGCTCGGCTGGCCTCCCGATTGGCTTTGCCGATTCGAGCGTGTTCAGCCAACGATCCGGATGAACGCTGCTCGGCTGCTGGTGCGCGGTTTGGTTTTCCCCATGCGCCTTCCGCGTTCCCGTATGTGAACGACGATATCTGTTTAGCACAGGAAATCAAGATTGGCAAGGCATCCGAGCGAGAAGTGTGTCGCCAGAAAGGCGATGAAAAGCCGTCGGATGACGGTTGCACGGACGTCCGGGCTGGCGCGTGCGCTATTGAGCGTAGTGGCACGCGACCCAGTGGTCCGGCGCCAGCTCGCGCAATTGCGGCTCGACCTCGCTGCAATCCGCCCGCGCGATTGGACAGCGCGGGTGGAATCGGCAACCGCTCGGCGGGTTGGCCGGGCTGGGAACGTCGCCTTCGAGGATGACGCGGTCGCGGCGCTTGCCGGGGATTGGCAGCGGAATCGCCGAGATAAGCGCCTGTGTGTACGGATGCTTCGGGCTTTCAGTAATTTCGCGCGCCTCGCCGATCTCGACCATCTTCCCAAGATACATCACGCCGACACGGTCGCTGATATGGGCGACCACCGCCAGGTTGTGAGCGATGAACAAATAGGTCAGGTTCAGATCGTCCTGAAGCTTGCGCATCAGATTGAGCACCTGAGCCTGGATCGAGACATCCAGCGCGGAAACCGGCTCGTCGCATATGACCAGCTCCGGATTGAGAGCGATCGAGCGTGCGATTCCGATGCGCTGGCGCTGGCCGCCCGAGAACTCGTGCGGGTAGCGATTCACGAAATAGCTGTTGAGGCCGACCACGCGCAACAGCTCACGGACCCGCTCGCGCCGTTCGTCGCGCGTGCCTACGCCAAAGATGTTGAGCGGCTCGGCAATAATCGAGCCGACCGTCATCCGTGGGTCGAGTGACGCCGACGGATCCTGGAAGATCATCTGCATGCCGCGGCGGTGCTTGCGCAACTCGTTTGCGCCCATCGTCGATATGTCGGCGCCGTTGAACACGATCCGGCCCGCGGTCGGGTTGTAGAGGCGGATGATTGTCTGGCCGAGGGTTGTCTTGCCGCAGCCCGACTCGCCCACCAGCCCAAATGTTTCACCACGGCGGACGGTGAAGCTGACATCGTCCACGGCGCGGATCGTCATCGCGCTGCTCTTGGACAGGAATCCGCCACCGACGTAGAAGTGCTTCTTGAGGCCGCTCACCTCGAGGATGTTGTCGGCCTGCCCATTGGCGCCGTTCGGCGTTGTCAGCGTATTTTCCCTGGCTTGAGTAGCCACGTTCTCCACCGTTCCCGTCCGACTACCGGCTCACGACGATCCCTGCGAGAGCGACGATGCCTTGACGTTGACATCGTTGCTCAGTTCTTCGGTGCTCATTGCTTGAAATGTCGATCCGCGTCCTTGCGGGAACCAGCAGCGCGCGAGTTGGCCCGGCGCGACCTCGGCCAGCGGCGGCGCCTCCTCGCACTTTTCCTGGCGGTAGCGGCAGCGCGGGCGGAAACGACAGCCCTGCGGCGGCGCCAGCAGATCGGGCGGAAGTCCTGGAATCGGCACCAACGCCTCTTTGATGTCTATACCGATACGCGGGATGGAGTTCAGCAACCCGATCGTGTACGGGTGCTGTGGGTTGTTGTACAGGTCGCTGGCCAGCCCGGTCTCCACGATCTGGCCGGCGTACATCACGTTGACCCGTTCACAAATCTCCGCCACGACGCCCAAGTCGTGGGTGATCATGATGATGGCGGTCCCAAATTCGCGGTTCAGATGCAGCATCAGGTCGAGGATCTGCGCCTGGATCGTCACGTCGAGCGCCGTCGTCGGCTCGT
>JBBECJ010000238.1:0-3676 GCA_040881885.1 Thermomicrobiales bacterium
CGGCCGATCGCGGAGGGCGTCGCCCTTGAGCATCTCGTCGGACCAGTCGACGGCGGCCCTGAGCCGGCCCTGCGCCAGCCAGAGCTCCAACCGCAGGCGCTCGAAGCGGCTGGTCCACTCTGGGAACGACGCCTGCTCAACGAGCGGGCGCGCTTCTTCCAGATACTCGGCGGCTGCCTCGCTGTCGCCTTCAGTCAGCGCGACTCGGCCCGCGAGTAGATAGCCAACGATCATCGCCCGGACATCGCCGCCCAGTTCGGCGCGTTCCAGCCCACGCGAAAGATGGTCCCAGGCGTCAGCCAGCCTGTTCCACTCGTAGAGAATCTCGCCCATCCGCAGGTAGACCCAGCCGATGACCGGCAGCGGAATGCGCCCCCAGCTCTCGCGTTCCTGAATGACCGCCAGTGCCTGTCGCCAATGCGCGGCGGCATTCCGGAGGCGACCCTGTCTCAGGTCGAGATCGGCGAGCGCGCCGAAGATATGCGGTGACACCGGCGGAAAGGTGGGTGAATGGGTGAGGTCGAGCACCTTTCGATAGTTTGCTTTCGCATCGTCCCAGCGCCCATTCCTGCGGTAAGTGTCGCCAAGCGCGTGATAGATGTCCAGACGGAACGAGACATCATCGTCGCGTAAATTCTGGAGTGCCTGGCTGGCGAGGATCTCGGCCTGTGCCAGGTCGTTCTGGAAGCACGCGACGAAGCATCGCAGCGCCGTTACTCGTGCCAGTTGCCCGCGCGAATCCGTGCGCTCTGCTAGAACCAACTGGTGCTCAACGTCATCGACGCAGCGGACACAGTCCTCAAGCGCGCCGGAGAAGGCAAACAGCCCCGCCCGGGCCAGGCCGAAGACCGGATAGGCGGAGTACCACTCGGCTGGAAGCGCGCTGAGCCAATGTTGCAAGAGCCGGAATTCCCCATTGTGAAGCTTGACGAAGATGTGCCGCTCGCAGACACGGATCATCAGCTCAAGGTCATCGCCAGCCAACGCGTGCTGGAAGGCCGGCTCCGGCAGATCGTGAGCCAGACACCAGTTGCCTGCCCGGCGATGGAGGCCGGCGACCTCGTCGGGATGACGCCGCTGTAGCTCGTCGCGCAGGAAATCGGCAAACAGCCGGTGATAGCGGTACCACTCGCGGTTGTCGTCCAATGGGACGAGGAACAGATTCTCGCGTTCCAGTGTCTCCAGCGTTGTCCGCGCGTCTTCCTCGCCGGTGACGGCGTCGCATAGCGGCCCGGACAACCGGTCGAGGACACTGGTCCGCAGCAGGAACTGACGCAGATCGTCGGGCAGGTGGGCGAGCACGTCCTGACTCAGGTAGTCGGCGATGAAGCGATGCCGGCCGCTGACGATGAGGTGTTCCGCCGGCCGATCCTGGCGGCGCAGGGTGAGCGCGGCCATCTGCGTCCCGGCGATCCAGCCTTCGAGTTGCGCGTGGAGCGCTGTGACCGCGTCATCGTCGAGTCTGAGCCCCATCTGCTGGTTCAGGAACGCGTCGGTTTCCTCGACCCGGAACTGTAGATCGCTGGCGTCAAGCTCGAACAACTCCTGGCGCGCCCGATAGCGGGCCAGCGGCAGTGGCGGTTCCCCACGTCCGGCCAGCGCGAAATGGACAGTTGGCGGCAGATGGTCCAGCAGGAATGCCAGTGCCTCGTGAATCGAGCCGTCCTCGATCAGATGGAAGTCGTCGAGCACAAACACGATCTGACCGGGCAGCTCGTTGGCGACGTTGACGAACGCGGTCAGGACCGCGTCGCGATCGGGCATCATCCCGCCGAGCAGCAGGCCAAGCGGGCTGTCCTCGACGCCGGGCGACGCGCCCTCCCAGGCCGTCAGCAGGTAGCGCAGGAAGCGCTCGAGGTCGTTGTCGTCCGCGCCGAGCGACAGCCAGGCGACCGGCAGGCGGCTCTCGCGCGCCCAGTCCGCCAGCAACGTCGTCTTGCCGTAGCCGGCTGGGGCCGAGATCAGGGCGAGTTTGTGCCGTGGGACAGCCTCCCCAAGGGCGTCGACCAGCCGCGCGCGGCGCACGACGTGTTGCGTCCGAGGGGGGATACGCAGCTTGGTTGACAGGAGATCGTGCGCCACCGGGCCACCGCTATCTCATGTGGAAACGTCGTCCGCCCTCACTATACTCCTCCGGGACACATCCGCTCCATCGGGCGCTGATCTACCGCACTCTCAGGTCTACTGCGTTCCACGCCGCGCAAGGATGTCCCTGGTGACGAGGGCTTCGCCATAGTGCAGGTAGTGGTGACCGACTGCCAGCCACCAGAGGATCCAGGTCTTGGTCGTACCCTTCCAGAACGATCCCACCCACTGTCGGGCTTCAACGTCGAGGACGTGGTCGCGGAGTGCGCCATCGACGATAGTGTCGTCAATGACCTGCGTCCAATCCTCGCCGGGAAGCTGGACAACGACATCATCTGTACGACCCATGACAGCGCGGAAGTAGTCACGCAGGGCAGTCGTGTTGATTTGGATATTGAAGTCAGCTACCTCCTCGTCGGTCATCGCGGTTCCGATGTCCCGGCGACCAACGTTCAGTCGCTCGAACCAGTCTTCCTCATCGAGCATCTGTGGTCGATTGGCGATCAATGTGCTAATCGCCATGTCTTCACAGCGCGCGATGTGCCAGATGTGCCATGCGATGGAGGCCATGTTCGGAAAGGGAGAAGTTCTGAGGGCATCATCGGTCAGTTGTTCGAGAAGGTTTGTTTCGATCTGGCTGTGGGCGCTGTTGTGTCGCTCCCGCCATGCTTCCAGTTGTACCCGCGACACATCGGACGTGAAATCTGCCATCGGAGTTTCCAATCTCGGTGCTGCTGATTCCTATAAGGGGATGACCAACATCCCCGAAACACTCAGCGACCGTCGTTGATCTCCCGCGCGACGCGCAGGCCGGATTCGATCGCGCCCTGGATCCAGGCGTGGCAGAGCGAGGTGTGCTCGCCGGCGAAGTGGATGCGGCCTTCGCGCTGGACGATCAGGTCGTGCAGCAGCGTCTGCTGGCCCGGCTCGAAGAGCGCGAAGGCTCCGCCCGCGAACTCGTCGTCGTGCCACATCTTGGAGGCTCCGACCTCGAAGGCGTCGATCGCTTCGGGGTGGATGCGCGACAGGTTCTCCAGCGCCTGGCTGATTCGGTCGGACGCCGAGAGCGAGCCCCAGCGTTGGGCGTCCTCCGACCAGGTGTAGCTGGCCAGGACGACGCCGCGGCCCGTCCCGGCGCCGTGGTCGGGGTAGTAGGTGACGCGGATCGGCAGGTCGCTGAAGCTGCCGCCGCCGAAGATGCTGTCGACCTCTTCCCAGAATCGACTTCGGAACTGGAGCAGAATCTTGGCCGAGGCGTCGTAGTGCAACTGGCGGATCGCCCGCTGCTTGCCGCGCGAGAGCTCTGGCAGCACCTCGACATGCCGCAGGACCGGGAATGGCACCGTCACGATCAACTCATCGCCGGTCACGCTGAACCGCCCGCCGGCCGTCTGGTAATGGACGGTGACGTCCTCCGGTGACTGCTCGATGGCGACCATCCGCGCGCCGAAGCGGATCGTGTCGCGCAGCGCCGGCAGGAACGCTCGCGGCAGATGGACCATCCCGCCGGCCAGCGTGACCATGTCGGTGTAGTAGCGGCCGGCCTCCTCGCGCAGCAGGTCCATGCGGTCCTGCAGCGCCGCGGTCTCTC
>JBBECJ010000239.1:0-3675 GCA_040881885.1 Thermomicrobiales bacterium
CGCAGGCCGAGCTGTTCTTCATCAAGCTGACCGGCCTCGACATGAAGCTGGAGCAGTACCGCCTCGGCGAGTCATTCATCAACGAGGTCGTCCGCCTGCGCGGCGACCGCTTCGCGCATCGCGTCTGGGAAGGCCCAGAGATGCTGCCGACCCTGGCCGAACTTCGCCAGCCCGCGACCTGGGTCGAGCGCATCGAGCGTGACGCCCTCACCCCCACGACACCATTCGAATGACACTCGACCTGTCGCGCGTCATCACCCAGATCACCGACATGGTCGCGACCGTCGATCCCGACCACGACCGCCACCGCTTCGACGCCCTGCGCCACCTCTGGGAGACGCTGGACAGCAATGAGGTCAACTCAAGACTGAGTAACGCCAAGACGAGTTTCTTGTACGCCAGCGGGTCCTCGGACTATCGACGCGTCCACGCTCTCCCTGCTCTGCCGGACTCATTTGGCGTTGTCGCAACCGATGGTTCCATGATCGTGCCAGACCGCCACAGTCCGGCGCGGTATTACTTGATCAATACGGGGACGGTGCATCTGCGCTATGGCGAATCTCCGGCGGCGGTGATGAGCGCGACACCTGACCTTAGATACGCCGAGGACGATCTCTGGGTTGACACAGAAGCTCGAAAGTTGCCAGTCAACGACACGATCCTTGGTCTTCGTCGGGCCGTGGCGGAACTCCAGGCCGCTGCCGAAGCCCTCCAAAGCGAACGGCTGCCGTCGGTCGCCTTTGTCGATGGAACGCTCATTCTGTGGGCTCTGGAATCTCTCGATAAGCCGATCGTCGAACCACTGCTCAAGAGCTATGTCCAAGCACTCGAAGCATTCACGTCTTTGAATCAGCCCGTTGCGGGTTACATCTCGTCACCGGGCGCGACAGACCTCCTCGGAACACTTCGAGTTGCAATCTGTGATTACCCTGACATGGGCAGGACAATCGACTGCAACGACTGCTGGAAGCAACTCACCGAGCATGGCCAAATCCCACACTGCGAAATCCTGCCGCGTGTTACCGATCGATACATCGTCTCGCAAATCGCAGCTATCGCGCCCGGCCAACGAACTAACGTCTTCCCAGGCAGGTCGAAAATTCTCGCGCGCTACGGTGACGATCAATGGGTGGAATTCTTCTACCTTCACACAGGTCGAGAGATCGCAAGGATCGAGGTTCCGCGCTGGGTGGCTCGAGATCCTGAGTTACTTGACCGCGTCCACTCCGTCGCATTTGACCAGGCTCAACTCGGCCGCGGCTACCCGGTCGCCCTCCAGGAAGCGCACGAGCAGGCCGTCCTCAGCATGGCCGATCGGCGGCTTGTCGAGGAAACCATCGAACGTCGGCTCGCCAGTCACGGCGTCATCGTCACCCACACCGGAAAGGACGGCAGCAAGCGTGGCCGTTTCGTCTAGCGCTGTAGGCAACCGGCTCGGCGAAGTCATCGAAACCAGCACGACCGGCTTCATCGCCGAGAGCGACGAGCTCCACCGTCTGCCCGACCTCGGCGCGCTCGTCTGCGTCGGTGGTCTGGACGACTCGCGCGCCTACTATGGCGTCGTGGCCTACGGCGCAACCGGCGGCCTCGACACCAGCCGCAAGGCGGTCCGGCGCGGCGGCGACCACCTCGCCGACGCCGCCATTTACAGCCGACACCCCGAACTTGAGCTGATCCTACGCACCGTCTTCAGCGTCGCCGTCATCGGCTACCGCGACGGCCCCGGCTTCCGTCACGTCCTGCCCGCGTTGCCGGTCCCGCTCCACTACAGCGTCCACGGCTGCGACCAGTCCACGATCGCGTCCTTCTGCGCCGCCCCGCGCTACCTTGCCGCGCTGCTCAACTACAACGGCGAGATCATGCCCGAACAGATCGTCGCCGCCCACTTTCGCTGGATCGACAACCAACTCAACGACAACCACGCCTGGCTCGCCGACGCCACCCGCCGCCTCGCCCGTCTCATGAAGCGCGACTACGACCGCCTCGCCATCGTCCTCGAAGCCGTCGCCCCCGACTGAGCGATCAGCCTTCAGCCGCCAGCCTTGTCTCGAACATCAAGCGTTCGCCCCATGCCGAGCGCTTCGGGCATCTGAACTGGCTGTCGGCTGAAGGCTGATCGCTGACGGCTAATGGCTCAGTGCCGGAAATGCCGCTCGCCGGTCATCAACATTGCCATCCCGTGCGCGTCGGCGACGGCGATTGTCTCGGCGTCCTTGACCGAGCCGCCAGGTTGCGCGATCGCCGTCACGCCGGCCGCGGCAGCCGCCTCGACCCCGTCCGGGAACGGGAAGAAGGCGTCGCTGGCTAGGACGCTCCCGGCTGCCCGCTTGCCCGCGACCCGAACCGCGATCCTGACGCTCTCGACTCGGTTCGGCTGGCCGGCCCCGACCCCGACGACGACCCCAGGGTGCGCGAGGACGATCGCGTTCGACTTGACCCACTTGACCGCGCGCCACGCGAGCGCGAGCGTCTCAAGCTCCTCAGCTGTCGGCTGGCGCCGCGTGGCAACCGCCCACGATGGCGGATCAACAGGGACGTTGTCGGTGTCCTGAATGAGCAGCCCACCTGGGATCGATCGCGCCTCCCAACCGCCTACCGGCGCCGGGTTCCCAACCGAGATGACACGCAGGTTGCGCTTAGTCAGCAAGCGTTCCAGCGCGCCATTGGAGTAGCCGGGCGCGATCATCACGTCGAACCGGTGTCTGCCGATCGCCTCAACGACAGCGTCCGTGACGACGCGATTGCAGGCCATGATCCCGCCGAAGGCCGAAACTGGATCGCCACTCAGCGCCCGCTGATAGGCATCTACCAGGTCCTCGCTCGTCCCGATCCCGCACGGCAGTGTGTGTTTGACGATCACGACCGTTGGCGTCTCGAAATCCAGGGCACAGCCCCAGGCCGCCGTCGCGTCGAGATAGTTGTTGTAGGACATCTCGCGCCTGTCGTGGACATGCCAGGTCGCGACTCCGGCCGGTACGCCCGGCGCCGGCAGTGTGTAGACGGCGGCGCGTTGATGCGGGTTCTCGCCGTAGCGCGTCTCGTGCAGCAGCCGCGCGCCCAGCGGCAGATGCGCCGGAAACTCGTCGTCATCCTCGCGGAGATAAGCGGCCACGAGGCTGTCGTAGGCCGCGACATGCGCAAACGCCTTGGCCGCGAGCCTCCGGCGTGTTGCCCGCGTCACAGATTCGACGCCATCCCGCTCGATCTGCCCAAGCACCTCCTCATAGTCAGCCGGATCGGTCAGGACGACAACTCCCTCAAAGTTCTTTGCCGCAGCGCGCGTCATCGCCGGGCCGCCGATGTCGATGTTCTCGATCGCGTCCTCGTCACTGACGCCGTCGCGGCCGACGACCTGCGCGAATGGGTAAAGGTTCGAAACCAGCACGTCGATCGTGCGGATTGCATACTGTTCGAGCGTCGCGAGATGTTCGGGCTTGTCGCGCCGGGCCAGCAGCCCGCCGTGGATCGCCGGATGCAGCGTCTTGACGCGGCCATCCAGGATCTCCGGGAAGCCCGTCAGGTCGCTGACCTCGATGACGGGCAGCCCGGCGTCTCGCAAGACCGAGGCGGTTCCGCCGGTCGAGACGATTTCGAAACCGGTCGCGACAAGGCGACTCGCTAGTTCGGTCACGCCGGTCTTATCCCAGACACTGATCAACGCGGTCGGCTTCCTCA